>DASZFV010000141.1:0-17989 GCA_035939455.1 Polyangia bacterium | reverse complement strand
GTAGCCGCGCTCCGGGTGTGGCGCGAGGCCGAGCCGCGCGATGAGCTCGCGCGCCCGCGCCGGCTCCGTGGAAGGGCCCTCGGTCATTTCGCCGAAGGGTGCGGCGCCAGCGGCGGCGCCTCGAGGATCTCACGCACGCGCCGCTCGAGCTCGGCGGGCGTGAACGGCTTGCCGATGAACGGCACGCCCGTCACGGCCGGTCGATCCGTGTAGCCCGACATGATGGCGAGCTTCATCTGGGGGCGCAGCGCGATGGCGCGCCGGAGCAGCTCGGGTCCGCTCAACACGGGCATGACCGCATCGGTGAGGAGGAGCTGGATCGGCAGGTCGACCTGGTGGATGAGCTCGAGGGCTTCGCCGCCGTGACGCGCGAGCAGCACCTTGTGGCCATGGCTCTCGAGGATGCGGCGCACGAGCTGCCGCACCGCCTCCTCGTCCTCGACGAGCAGAATCGTGGCCGGTGATGCCGAGGCCGCCGCGGCCACGCGCTCACGCGGCTCTTCGACGGCGGGCAGCAGCACCTGCACGATCGTGCCTCGACCGGGCGCCGACTGGACGCGCACGAAGCCACCGCTCTGCGCGACGATCCCGTACACCGTCGACAGGCCGAGCCCAGACGCCCCGGTCGACTCCTTCGTCGTGAAGAAGGGCTCGAAGGCCCGAGACGCGACCTCGCGGCTCATGCCGAGGCCGTTGTCCTCGACGGTGATGCGAACGTAGGGACCGGCGTTGGCCTCGACGCCCGGGGGCAGATTCGCCGCCTCGAGGTCGACGTTGCTCGTCGTGAGGCGCAGCCTGCCCTCCGCGGGCATGGCCTCCCGCGCGTTGACGACGAGGTTGACGAGCGCTTGCTGCAGCTGCGTCGGGTCGGCCTTGACGCGCGCGACGCGCTCGTCGAGCGCGAGCTGGAGCGAAACGTCTTCACGCATGAGGCCACGCACGACGAGCTCGAGCTCACCGATCAGGGCGTTGACGTCGGTGACCCGTGGCGCGAGCGACTGGCGTCGGCCGAAGGCGAGCAACCGATCGACGAGGCTCACGGCGCGCTCCGAGGCCCTCTTCATCTTCTCGAGGCGCTCCCGCGCGAGCCCACCCGAGGGCGTGGCGGCGCCGGCGACGTCCGCGAAGCCGGCGATCGCTCCCAGGAGCTCATTGATGTCGCGGGCGACGCCGCCCGCAAGACGCCCGACGGCCTCCATCTTCTGCGCCTGGCGGACTTGATCCTCGAGGCTGCGCCGCTCTTCCTCGCCGCGCTTGGCGTCGGTGAGATCGCGGATGAACGCCACGTAGACGGAGGGGCCGCCCTGCAGCCGCGTCACGGTCAGCTCGAAGGGGAAGCGCGAGCCGTCGGCGCGCAAACCGACTTGCTCGGAGCGGAACTCGACGATGCGCCCCTCGGCCTTGCTGAAGCGGACGAGGTCCGCACTAAAGGCCGCGCGCCGTTCGGGCGGGACCGCGAACTCGGCGAAGAACGTCCCGACGACCTGCTCAGCGCCGTAGCCGTACGCGCGCTCGGCCGCCGCGTTGAAGTCCAGCACGCGCCCCTGGCCGTCCAGCGCCACGATGGGATCCGTCGACGCCTCGTGCACGGCGCTCTTGTAGGCCTCGCTCGCCCGCAGGCGCTCCTGCTCGGCGCGCCGCTCCGTGACGTCGCGCGCGACCGCGTAGTACCCCTGCTCGGCCGGCACGCGGATCGTGCTCCACTCGAGCCAACGATAAGAGCCGTCGCGGTGGCGGTAGCGGTTCTCGAAGAACATCGTGCTCGATTTGTCGGCGCGCGCGAACTCCGCCAGCGTTCGCGCCCGATCGTCGGGGTGAACGAGCTCCGCCCAGCTCATGCCATAGATCTCGGCCAGCGGATAACCGAGCACCCGCTCCCACGAGAGATTGAGGCGCCGGAAATATCCGTCGGACCCGGCGATACAGAGCAGGTCGGGCGACAAGTCGAAGAACAGCTCGAGCCGACTGGCCGCCCCCTCGACCGTGGGTCCCTCCCTGGCCCCGTCTGAGTGGTCCGGCATAGCCGAACGAGGATACCCCCAAGTCGGGCGCCCGCACGCGATCACTCGAAGCGAATCTGCAGCCCCACGCCCACGCCGAAAGAACGAGCAGCCTCAGTATTGCGGTTGAGATCGGGGAAGAGGACCCAGGCGCGAAGATCGACCTCACGGCTCAGCGCCGAGCCGAAGCCGAAGCCGAACGGATAGGCGTTGTGGCTGCCCGGGCTGTCGATCTGGATGCCGAGCAACGGCCCGAGCCAGAACGTCGGCGAGGCCTGAATCCAGACGTGGATCGGGATGCTGACGATGCTGTTCGTTGTGTCGGCGAAGATGATCGGCACGTAGAGGCCGGTGTCGATGCGCACGCCGCCGAGGCGCAGCGCAAGGGGGACTCCGAACATGACGCCGAAGCGCGTGCCAGTCGCGATGGGCAAATAGGCGCGCGCCTCGAGCCCGAGCTGCACGACGGCACCGCGCGCGACCGTCCAGCGCATGCGCAGCTCGGGGTTCGCCACGCGATCGCCGCCGACGTCGTAGGTCTCGGTGTCGAACGTCCGGCCGTAGCGATCCGCGAGCGTCGCCTGGCCGTCATCGTCGAAGCGCACGCCCGTGCGGAAGCCGAGCTCGAGGTCGTGGGTCACGCCCGCCGCGAGCTCGAGGTTCATGCCGAAGCCGCCAATCGAGCGGTTGGCATCGATGGGCTCGTGGCCGTAGCCGAGGCCGAGATCGAGCGCGATGTCCCCGCGCGGCAGCGTGAGGCCGCGGTAGATCCACTCGGGCGCGGCTTGGGCGCGCGCGGCGAAGAGCATGACGGCCAGCGCCGTCGCGACGAGACTGGAGCATCGCATCGGCGCGATGATGTTCCGATCGCCGCACGCGAGCAACCGCCAAAACCACCGCATTTCGCGCTATAGATCGCGGCTCATGAGCGAGCTCGTTCAATTGCGCGCACGCGGCGGCGGCGCGCCCGCCCCCGTCGAGCGCGGCGCGCCCGACGAGGCACGCGGACGGCTCTTGGCCTACGTCGAGACCTACGGCTGCCAGATGAACGTCGCCGACACAGAGATGGTGCTGGGCCTGCTGCACGCCGCGGGCTACGGGCGCACCGAGGATCCGACGCGCGCCGATCTGATCCTGCTCAACACCTGTGCCGTGCGTGAGAAGGCGGAGGAGCGCGTGTTCGCGCGCGTGAGCGAGCTCGCGCAGCACAAGACTCAAGCCGAGCTGGCGCGTCCCGATCGTCCCATCGTCGGCATCACGGGCTGCATGGCGGAGCATCTGAAGGGCGCGATCCGCGAGCGCGCGCCCTACGTCGACCTCGTGATCGGGCCCGACGGCTACCGGCGCCTCGTCGAGCACGTCGAGGCGGCGCGCGCCGGTCGCGCCGTCGACGACACGCGGCTCGACCGCTACGAAACGTACGATGGGCTGGACCCGGCGCGCGAGATGACGGGCGGCGTGACGGGCCACGTCACGATCCAGCGCGGCTGCGACAAGTTCTGCGCGTTCTGCGTCGTTCCCTACACGCGCGGCCGTGAGCGCGGGACGCCGCCGCGCGAGATCCTGCGCCAGGTGCGCGCCATGGCGGCCGCGGGGTACAAAGAGGTGCAGCTCCTCGGACAGACCGTGAGCTCATACCGCTACGAGGACGTCGGCTTCGGCGACCTGCTGCGCGCCATCGCGACCGTGGATGGCATCGAGCGCATCCGCTTCACCTCGCCCTATCCGCTCGACTTCTCCGACGAGGTCATCGCCGCCATGGCCGAGACGCCCAAGGTCTGCCAGCACGTTCACCTTCCCTTGCAGACCGCGTCCGACGCCGTCCTCGCGCGCATGAGGCGCGGCTACGACTTCGCGACCTACCGCCGGCTCGTCGCGTCGCTGCGCGCGGCCATGCCCCGCGTCGCCGTCACGACCGATCTCATGGTCGGCTTCTGCGACGAGACCGAGGCCGAGTTCGCCGAGATCCTGCGCGCGCAGGAAGAGCTGCGCTTCGATGCCGCCTTCATGTTCGCCTACTCCGAGCGCGAGGGCACGACGGCCGCGCGCAAGATGCCCGACACCGTGCCGGAGGAGGTGAAGTCGCGCCGCCTCGCCGAGGTGATCGCGCTGCAGCAGCGCATCACGGCGGAAATCCTCGGCGCGCAGGTTGGCCGACGCGAGCGCGTCCTCGTCGACCACATCTCGAAGCGCTCGGCGTCCGAGTACCTCGCGCGCACCGACGAATTCCGCCCCGTCATCGTCCCCGCCGGGCGCGGCGTGACGCCGGGCGCCTTCCTGGACGTCACGATCGCACGCGCCACGCGGGCGATGCTGTTCGGGACCGTCGCGGGGGCCTAGATCGGCCCTGGTTTGCCCCGCAGACGTTTTTCTGCTATCTATCAATCAGGATAGGAGGATATGGAAACGCTCCACTCGACGGCCGACCTGCTCGGCTTGCTCGCCGAGCCTTCGCGCGTGCGCCTGCTCGCGCTGCTCGCCGAGCACGAGCTGACGGTCAACGAGCTGACGAGCATCACCGAGCTCGGGCAGTCGCGCGTGTCGACGCACCTCGGGAAGCTCCGCGAGGCGGGGCTCGTGCGCGACAAGCGCGTGGGCGGGTCGACGTTCTACAGCCTCTCGAACGGCGAGATGCCGGGGCAGGCGCGTAAGCTCTGGCAGCTCGTGTCGGGCGCGCTCGACGACGAGCAGCTGGCCGCTGACAAGCAGCGGTGCGCGGCGCAGCTGCGCGCGCGGCGGGCGGCGGCGCGCTGGCCCGAATCCGTGGCGGGCGAAATGGAGCGGCACTACTCGCCGGGGCGAACCTGGGAGGCCCTCGCGGGGAGCATGATCGGCCTCCTGCGCCTCGGCGACGTGCTCGACGCGGGCGCGGGCGACGGCGCGACGGCGCAGCTCGTGGCGCCGCGCGCGCGCACCATCACCTGCGTCGACGTCAGCGAGACGCTCGTCGACGCCGCGCGCGTGCGCCTCGCGGGGCACGCCAACTCGCGCTGCCGCGTGGCCGACCTGCAGGACCTGCCCTTCGAGGACGGGTCGTTCGACCAGGTGTTGCTCCTCAACGTCCTGCCCTGCCTCAAGCAGCCGGGCGGCGCCCTCACCGAGACGGCGCGCGTGCTGCGGCCGAGCGGCACCCTCGCCCTCGTCACGCTGGGCGAGCACGAGCACCTCGACGTGACGTCGGCTTACGGGCACGTGCACGCCGGGTTCTCGCCCGCGACCGTCAGGCGCCTGCTGGGAAAGACCGGGCTCCAGGTCGAGACCTGCGACGCGACCTCGCGCGAACGGCGCGCGCCTTATTTTCAGGTCGTCACCGCTTTTGCGACCAAGCATCCGAAACAGACCGATAAGAAGAAATAGGACCTCGAAGCATGGCGACCGAAACGACCGAACAGACCCTGCGGCGCTTGCTGGCCGAGCGCATCCTCATCCTCGACGGCGCGATGGGCACGATGATCCAGCGCCACAGGCTCGGCGAGGCCGACTACCGGGGCGCGCGCTTCGCCGATCACCCCGTCGACCTCAAGGGCGACAACGACCTGCTCGTGCTCACGAAGCCCGAGATCATCGCCGGCATCCACGACGCCTACCTCGCGGCGGGCTGCGACATCATCGAGACCAACAGCTTCAACGCGAACGCGGTCGCGCAGGCCGACTACAAGCTCGAGGCGCTCGCGTACGAGCTCAACCTCGAGGCGGCGCGCCTCGCGAAGGCGGCCGCTACGGCCTGGACCGCCAAGACGCCCGACAAGCCCCGCTTCGTCGCAGGCGCCATGGGTCCCTCCAACCGCATGCTGTCGATGTCTCCCGACGTCAGCGACGCCTCGGCGCGCGCCATCACCTTCGACGCGCTCAAGGACGCCTACGTCGAGCAGGTGCGGGGCCTCATCGACGGCGGGGCCGACATCCTCTTGCCCGAGACGAGCACCGACACGCTCAACGTCAAGGCCGCCCTCGTCGCGGCCGAGGAGGTCTTCGCCGAGAAGGGCGTGCGGCTGCCCATCATGGTGTCCGTCACGATCTTCGATAGCAGCGGGCGCACGGTGTCGGGCCAGACCATCGACGCGTTCTGGACGTCGATCGAGCACGCCAAGCCGCTCTCGGTCGGCATCAACTGCTCGCTCGGCGCGACGCAGATGCGCTCGTTCCTCGCCGACCTCGCGAGCACGGCGACCTGCCTGATCAGCTGCTACCCGAACGCCGGGTTGCCCAATCCCCTCGCGCCCACGGGCTATGACGAGGAGCCGCCCACGACGGCGGCGCTGCTGCACGAGTTCGCGACGGCCGGCCTCGTGAACCTCGTGGGCGGCTGCTGCGGCACGACACCCGATCACCTCGCCGCCATCGGACGCGCGCTCAAGGACGTCAAGCCGCGCCGGCCGCCCCCCGCGCCGGGCGCCGAGGGCGGCGGCCTGCCCTTCGCGCGCTTCTCGGGCCTCGAGACGCTCACCGTCCGCCCCGACACGAATTTTCTGATGATAGGCGAGCGCACGAACATCACCGGCTCAGCCAAGTTCGCCGACCTCATCCGGCGTGGCGACTACGCGGCGGCCACGTCGGTGGCCCTCGATCAGGTCAATGGCGGCGCCAATATCCTCGACGTCAACATGGACGAAGGGATGATCGACGGCGAGGCCGCCATGACGAAGTTCTTGAACCTCATCGCGACCGAGCCCGACATCGCACGCATCCCCGTCATGATCGACAGCAGCAAGTGGTCGGTCATCGAGGCGGGCCTCAAGTGCGTGCAGGGCAAGGCCGTCGTCAACTCGATCAGCCTCAAGGAAGGCGAGGCCGACTTCCTCAAGAAGGCGCGTACGATCAAGCGCTACGGCGCGGGCGTCGTCGTCATGGCCTTCGACGAGACGGGGCAGGCCGACACCGTCGCGCGCAAGGTCTCGATCTGCCAGCGGGCCTACAGGCTGCTCGTCGAGGAGGCGAAGTTCAACCCCGTCGACATCATCTTCGACCCCAACATCCTCGCCATCGCGACGGGCATCGAGGAGCACAGCGAGTACGGCAAGAACTTCATCGAGGCGACGCGCCTCATCAAGTCCACCTGCCCCGGCGTGAAGATTTCGGGCGGCGTGTCCAACCTGTCGTTCTCGTTCCGCGGCAACAACGTCGTGCGCGAGGCCATGCACACGGCCTTCCTGTTCCACGCCATCAAGGCCGGCATGGACATGGGCATCGTCAACGCCGGTCAGCTCGGCGTCTACGAGGATCTCGATCCCGTGCTGCGCGAGCACGTCGAGGACGTCATCTTCAACCGGCGCCCCGACGCGACCGAGCGCCTCGTCGAGCTCGCCGAGCGCGTCAAGGGCGGCGGCAAGAAGAAGGAGCTCGACCTCCGCTGGCGCGACGACCCCGTCGAGAAGCGCCTCGCGCACGCGCTCGTCGCGGGCCTCGTCGAGTTCATCGAGAAGGACGTCGAGGAGGCCCGCCAAAAGTACGCGAAGCCCCTCTCGATCATCGAGGGCCCGCTCATGGACGGCATGAAGATCGTCGGCGACCTCTTCGGCGCCGGGAAGATGTTCCTGCCCCAGGTCGTCAAGAGCGCGCGCGTCATGAAGAGCGCCGTGGCCTACCTGCTGCCGTTCATGGAGAAGGAGAAGGCCGGCGGCGCACAGGCGCAGGGGCGCGTCGTCATGGCCACCGTCAAGGGCGACGTTCACGACATCGGGAAGAACATCGTGGGCGTCGTGCTCGGCTGCAACAACTACGAGGTCATCGATCTCGGCGTGATGGTGCCGTGCGAGAAGATCCTCGAAACGGCGCGCCAGCAGAAGGCCGACATGATCGGCCTGTCCGGGCTCATCACGCCGTCACTCGACGAGATGGTGCACGTCGCGCAGGAGATGGAGCGCCAGGGCTTCACGCTGCCGCTGCTCATCGGCGGCGCGACGACGAGCCGCCAGCACACCGCCGTGAAGATCGCGCCCGCGTTCTCGCAGCCCATCGTCCATGTGCTCGACGCCTCGCGCGCCGTGGGCGTCGTCGCCGGCCTGCTCGACCCCAAGGGCAAGTCCGAGCTCGACCGCAAGAACCGCCAGGAGCAGGCCGAGCTGCGCGAGCTGCACGCGCGCAAGCGCGACAAGCCGCTGCTGCCGCTGCCCATGGCCTACACCAACCGCCTCAAGATCGACTGGCGCCCCGACGACGTCCCGCAGCCGAGCTTCCTCGGCGTGCGCGCCGTGGACGACGTCACCCTCGAGGAGCTCACGCGCTACATCGACTGGACGTTCTTCTTCACGGCCTGGGAGCTCAAGGGGCGTTTCCCCGCGATCCTCGATCACCCCGAGCAGGGCCAGGCCGCGCGCGACCTCTTCGCGAACGCCAAGGAGATCCTCCAGAGCATCATCGACGGCCGCAAGCTCACGCCGCGCGGCGTGTACGGCTTCTGGCCGGCCAACGGCGACGGCAACGACATCGTGCTCTACGCCGACGAGTCACGCACGAAGGAGAGGCTGCGCTTCAACATGCTCCGCCAGCAGCAAGTGAAGACCGAGGACAAGCCGTACCTGTCGCTCGCGGATTTCGTGGCCCCCGTTGGCTCGGGCCTGGCCGATCACATCGGCGCGTTCGCCGTGACGGCCGGCATCGGCTGCGCCGAGCTGGCCGCGTCCTACGAAAAGAAGCACGACGACTACAACGCCATCATCGTCAAGGCGCTCGCCGATCGCCTCGCCGAGGCCTTCGCCGAGTGCATGCACGCCCGCGCGCGTCGCGACTGGGGCTACGGCGCGGGCGAAGATCTGTCAAACGAGGAGCTCGTCGACGAAAAGTACCGCGGCATCCGGCCCGCCTTCGGCTACCCGGCCTGCCCCGAGCACACCGAGAAGGGCAAGCTCTTCGACCTGCTGGGCGCGCGGTCCGCCGGCCTCGAGCTCACCGACAGCTTCGCGATGACGCCGGCCGCGTCCGTGAGCGGCATCTACCTCGCGCACCCCGAGGCGCGTTACTTCAACCTCGGCCGCGTTGGCCGCGACCAGGTGCATGACTACGCACGCAGGAAGGGCATGACGATCGCCGACGCCGAGAAGTGGCTCGGCCCCAGCCTCGCCTACGACCCCGCGAAGCCCGCCGACGCCGCCGCCTGACCAGGGGTCGCGACCGAAGGCCGCGACGCTGGAGGGGAAGGGCGTGGAGGCCCCGACCTGAGGCCGTTGCGTCCCAGCAGACGGGCTCCTAGCGGATCAGTCCCTTGCTCGTGGCGTCCTTGAGGCCGTCGAGCACGGCGTCGCCCGCGGCGAGCAGCGGAGCGAGCGGATCGCGCCCGCCGTCCTTCGCGCGCGGCAAGATGTCGTCCTCCGCGACGCGTACGCCGTCCGTCGTGAGGACGTAGAAACGGACGCGCCCCTTCGCCGGCAGGGGAAAGTCCTGCGCCGCGATGGTTTCCGTGGAGGATTCGGCCGCTTGCTCGCAGAGCTTCAGCGCGGCGGCGTGCGCCGGGGGATAGGCCTTGCCGCCCGCGACGGCGCCGCCCGTGCTGAGGTACATGCTCGCCGTCCCGTCGGCGAGCGCGATGATCGTCGCCGTTCCCTTGGCATAGCCGCGTTCCATGAGCACGCCCCACACGCCGCGCAGGGGCGTGATCCCGAGCTGCTGCGGCGTCGAGTGCAGCAATTGACTGCGCAGAGAGCCCGCGTCGGGCGGCGCGGGAATCTGACCGGTGCTCTCGCCGGGAGCGCCGCCACGCTGCTCGTCGGTCGCGTTCAGCACGTAGACGCCGGCGACGACGAGGGCCGCGGTGGCGGCGGCGATGAGGAGCCCCTTCATCGCGAAAAACCGTAACTCAGATTGGCCTGCAGCAGTCGGAGTTTTGCCGGCCACCGGACTCCCCGCCGCGAACCGCGATGGACCCGCCGCAACGCGCCGCTCAGCGCGCGTATGCGATGAGCACGAGGCCGAGGTTGTAGCTCGCGTGGAGCGCGATCGCCGGCAGCAAGGAGCCCGACGCGAGGCGCGCGCGCAAGGCGAAGGCGCCCAGCAGCGCGATCGCGATCCACGCCGGCCAATAGGCGCCGAGCTCCGTGGCGTGGAGGGCGACGAAGACCGCCGTCGTCGCGAGCGCCGCCCACGGGGGCCGCCACGAACGGGCGAGGCCCGCGTAGAGGGCGCCTCGAAAGACGAGCTCTTCGACCGGCGGCGCGACGCCGACGGCGAGCGCGGCCCACGCGAGGCGCGCCCAGCCGCCCGCGCCCGCGGCGCGCGCCAGGGGTCCCAAGGTGTGAGGACGCGCCGGTAGCGCCGCGCCCACGACGGCGAACGCCGCCATGAGGACGAAACCCGTCAGCGCGGCGCGCGCCGCGTCGCGCCCCGAGGCGGGCGTCCAGCCCACCGCGGCCCGCACGGCGTCGCCGCCCGCTTGACCGAAAGACCGCCGGAGCATGCGTAGCGCCGCCAGCCCCGCGAGGAGGGTGCCGACCAAGGCCGCGCCCAGCAAAACGCCGAGGTCGATCTGGAGGCCTGCCGGCTGGATGCCCGCGGGCGCCGCGGGGCTCCCCTTGGTCAGGTGGTGCGCCGCCGCGAAGACGCCGACGACGACCGCGACGGCCAGCTGGACACCGAGAAATGCCGTCATGATCCGCAGCGCCCGCTTCGCGCCAAACACGGGTGGCTCCGACGGGTGGGGCACGCCCGTCGATTCGTCCTGCTGTCGGTCGCTCATTTTGGGTTTTCCGGGGCCCCTTGCTACCCAGGTGACATCGCGATCGACCGCCATTATGCTGGCCGATCTCTTGGATCCGCAGAACGAAACGTCCCCGACGGCGGGAGGAGACGCTGCGATCGCTGCCGAGGCGGAGGCGGCTCCGCCCATCGTGACCGAGGAGCAGCAGCTCCTGTCGGTCGTGCTGCGCAAGCTCGACGGTGCGGCGCCGCGCAAGAGCCGCGCGCCCGTCGACGACGCCGGCTCGCTCATCGAGCTGCGCGACGCGCTCGCGGAGGCCAAGCCCGAGGACCAGGGCTCGATCCTCGAGCAGATGCACCGCATCGAAGCGCTCTCTCGTCAGCGCGGCAAGGGCGACAGTCCCCCCGTCGATCGCAAATCGCCCTACTTCGGCCACCTGCGCCTCGAGGAATCGGGCAAGCGGCGGGACGTGCTCATCGGCGCGCGCAGCTACGTCGAGCCGGGAGGCGGCGTCCAAATCGTCGACTGGCGCAACGCGCCCGTCTCGCGCCTGTTCTATCGCTACGAGGAGGGCGACCTCTACGAGGAGCGCCTCGGCGATCGCCTCGTCGAGGGCGAGGTCCTCGCGCGCCGCACCGTGGCGATCGTCGACTCGGAGCTGCGGCGCGTGGCCTCGCCCCAGGGCACGTTCAGTCGCGACTTCAGGACGGGCGCCTGGCGGCAGGTGGCCGCCCAGCAGGCCAAGCTGCAGATCGCGCGGGACGGCAGCACGGCGACGATGTTGCCGACGCGGCCGCTGCCCGGCGCCCTCCCGAAGCCCACGACGCCCGCCGTGCGCGGCCGGCTGGGACTCGACGACGAAGGCCAGCGCCGCCCCGACCGCCACCTGCCCGCCATCGCCGCGCTCATCGATCCGCGCCAGTTCGAGCTCATCACGCAGCCGGCGTCGGGCCTGATCGCCGTGCAAGGCTCGGCGGGCAGCGGCAAGACGACGATCGGCCTGCACCGCATCGCCTACCTGGCCTTCGCCGAGCCGCGCCGTTTCCGCGCCGACAAGATGCTCATCATCGTGTACCAGCGCGCGCTCGCGGCGTACGTGTCGCGCGTGCTGCCGGCGCTCGACGTCGAGGGCGTGCCCGTCCTGACCTTCTCCGCCTGGGCCCACGAGACGCGCAAGCTGGCGCTGCCGCTCCTCGACGCGCCCGTCACCGACGAGACGCCGTCCGTCGTCATGCGCGCCAAGTCGCACGGGGCGATGCTGCGCATGCTCGTCGACCGCCAGACGGCCCTCACGGCGTGGTGTCGCGCCGAGCTCGCGCGTCTCGCGGCCGAGCCCGCGGCGCGCGCGGCCGTCACCGACGCGCTCGCGGCCTGGGACGCGGCCGCGTCGGGCGGCCCCGTCGACGCGCGCGTGACGGCCTTCGCGACGTGGGTGCGCGACGCCGCGCTCGACCCGCCGGTCCGAACGGCGCTCGAGCACGTCGGGCGCGCGCTGCGCTCCCGCACGCGCGACGTCACCGGCGAGTGGGCCGCGCTGCTCACCGATCGCGAGGCGCTGCGCGCCGGCTTCGCGACGCACGCGCCGGGCGTCTTCTCCGACGGCCAGCTCGACGACCTGTACCGTTGGTGCGTCGCGCGTGAGCGCCTGCGCACGGGTGGCAAGCTCGAGGACGACGGCGAGGGCTTCGCCTTTGACGCCGAAGACGACGCCCTGCTCTTGCGGATCTACCAGCTCCAGCGCGGGCCGCTCCCGGGCCCCAAAGGGATGGCGCCGCTCGCCTACGAGCACCTCATGGTCGATGAGGTGCAGGACTTCTCACCGCTCGAGCTGGCCGTGCTCCTCGACACGACGAGCAAGCAGCGCTCGGTGACGCTCGCGGGAGACACGGCGCAGGCCATCGCGCCCGAGCACGGCTTCTCGAACTGGGCCGCGCTCCTCGACGATCTCGGCATCGCGCACGAGCGCATCGAGCCGCTGCGCGTGAGCTACCGCTCGACGCGCGAGATCGTAGAGCTGGCCGAGCACGTCCTCGGCCCGCTCCAGGGCGACGTGCGCCCCGTCGCGCCGCGCGCCGGCGCGCCCGTCGAAGCCTTTGGTTTCGGCTCGGCCGGTGAATGCACGGAGTTCCTGTCGCACGCGCTCAAGGAGCTCGTTCGCGCCGAGCCCGAGGCGTCGGTGGCCCTGCTCGCCCGCCACCCGGAGCAGGCCCTGCTGTATTACGACGCCCTCGCACGCGCCGAGGTGCCGGCCCTGAGGCTCGTCGCCGACCAGGACTTCTCCTTCACGCCCGGCATCGACGTCACCGACGTGCGTCAGACCAAGGGGCTCGAGTTCGACATCGTCATCCTGCTCGACGTGAACACGTCGTCATACGGCACGGGCGACGACGCGCGCCGCCTCTTGCACGTCGCCATGACGCGCGCCGCGCACCAGCTCTGGGTCACGTACACGAGCGCGCCCTCGCCGCTTCTCCCGGACAGCCTCCGGTAGCCCGCGACCCCGGACGTGCGAGACGCATGTTAACCCGAGCTAGACTGAAAGAACTGGTTCAGGGCCCAGACGTCGCGGGCGCGTAGGCCCTGGAAGCGGATGCCGATGCCCGAGTGATTGCCGTCCTTCTTGACGACCCAGCGGACGTCGCCGGCGACCTCGACGGGCTCCGGCTGCGTGGGAAGCTGAAACCTGAGCTGCACCGTCACGCCGAGCTCGAGAGGTGTCGACGAGTCCAAAAAAAGCCCGCCCAGCGAGATGTTCACGGTGCGGGAGGTGTATTTTTTCCCATCCGCCACGACCTCGACATCCAGCTGCCGCTCATATCGAGGGTCGATTCGTCGAAAATGCTCGGCCAAAGGGTAAGGTCCTTCTCCGCAGGGGCGGCTACGGGCGGTGAGACAACATCATACCCTGGAACCAGCCCCCGAATCCATCTTGGGATTCCACAGGTCTTGCCCACCGCTTGCCCACCGCTTGCCCCTAACGGCGAGCCCCCATCCCCGCCAGAGCGGGATCGCGGCGGCGGCGCTTCGTCGTCCTAGTCGACGCAAGAGTCCGACCGCGGTCATCCGAAAGAAACCTTGCGATCTCTCCGGTTTCGGCCCAAGAAGGATGGGGTGGCGGATCGGGCCGAAGCTGAAGGTCAGCTCCGTCGCGGGACGTCAAACCTTGCACGAACGCGTCCCGATCGTCGGACGCGGAACGAGGGAAGCACGATGATCGCGCTCGGCGGCTGGGTGTTGTTCGTGGGGATGTATTGCGTGTCCCAGTGGGATTGGAGCGCCTGGGGAGTCGTCTCCCGGCCGCTCGAGGCTCGCTCTTGAGGAGTGTCGCCGTGCCCGGGAGCCTCACGCTCGCGACCGCGCGCGCCTCCCTCGAGGCCGCCTGCGACGACCTGGACGAGGCCGTGGGAGGCCTCTCGGACGACGGCGACGCCGTCATGGCCAGCCCGGCCCTCGTGGCGCTCTTGCTTCGCGTCGTCGGCGCGAGGCGCGACCTCCGAGGCGTCGAGGGCGTCATGGAAGCGCGAACCCTGGACCGTCCGCGGAACGAGACGCGCCAGTAGCCGGCTGCCCGTCGATTGGGAACGTACGGAATGTCGTCCAAGGATCGCGTGACCGTCGCGAGCGAGAAGGCAGATTTCATCGCCGACCGCATCGCGACCGGCACACCCGCGCCCGAGGCGGAGGTGCGTGAGCTCGCGCGTCTCCTGCGCGAGATCGCGGCGGAGATTGGCCTCGGTCCGCGGAAACCAGGCGTCGTTCGCCCTTTCAGCAACAGGCGGTGAGAGGCCTCTAGGGATTCGCAGGAGCCGTCGCTGGCTCGCTCGGCGCGGGCATCGGGTCGAGCGACGGATCGGGGGCCATCATGTTCTTGAGCTCGTCGATGCGCCGCAGGTGCTCGGGCTTCTCGGAGAGACCGCGCACGTGGTGCGGCGGCGCGCGCGGGGGCTCGGCCGCCTCGGCCTTGCGCGTCGCGAGGTGGGTCGCGGCCGCCGCCGCGCCGCCGTCGTGCCCCGTCCCCACCGCCGACGAGGACGCGATGGCGTGTTTCCCCGGGGCGGGCCGCGCCTTGTCGGCCTTGCTCGCCTCGGCCTCGGCCGCATTGGCGGGGGTGACGGTCGATGGCGGCGGCTCGTCGGCGCCCTGCTTTTCTCGCAGCAGCCCGAAGTAGCGGCCCGCGAACGCGGCGCCGCCGATGAGCAACAACCCGAAGAGGAACGTCGAGAAGCCGCCGCCGCCGCGCACGCGCCGCCGGCCCGGGCGCTCCTCGGTGTCGGACAGGGGCAGCGGGAACTCGAGCGGGCTCATGCGCCCGGACAGCGCCGACTCGTCGTCGTGCGGCACGGGCAGCGTGAGCTCCTCGGCGGCGCGCGGGCGCGTCATGCGCTGGCGCATCTCGCCGCCGGGCCCGTCGATGCTCGCGAGCGACGTCGCCTCCTCGGCGTCGACCTCCTCGAGGACGACGTCCTTGCCCTCCATCTCGCCCGTGCCCGTGAGGCGGCCGTGCGGAGGTGTTTGCGCGCCCTTGGCCATGGGCAATTGACCGTCACGCGCGCCCAGCGCCGCGAGCCAGCGCTTGAGCTCGGTCTGACCCACGGGATTGAACACCGTGCGCAGGACCTGCTCGATGTCGTTGAGCATCTCCTCGGCGCTCTGGTAGCGCATGTCGGGATCGAGCTGCATGGCGCGCCCGATGATCGCGCTGACGTGCGGGGGCAGATCGGGCGCCGCGACCTCCGCGGGACGGAAGTCGGCGCGCTGCACGCGCAGCAGCACCTCGAGGTCCGTGGGCGCCTCGAAGGGGCGCACACCCACCATGAGCTGGTAGAGCACCGTCCCGAGCGCGAAGAGATCGGAGCGCGCGTCGATGGTCTTTCCGAGCGCCTGCTCAGGCGCCATGAACGCCACCTTGCCCTTCACGACGCCCGTCCCCGTCTGTTCGCGCTTGCCCATGGCCTTGGCGATGCCGAAGTCCGTGAGCTTCACCTCGCCCTGCTCCGAGAGAAGAATGTTCTGGGGGCTGACGTCGCGGTGAACGATGCCGAGCGGCCGCTCGCCCGCGGCGTCCATCTTGCCGTGCGCGTAGGCGAGCGCGCGGCAGACCTCGGCCGTGACGTGCAGGCCTAGCTCGCGCGGCAGCGGCGTCCCCGCCATCGCGGCGCGCTGGAGCACGCGCCCGAGGTCCCAGCCGTCGACGACCTCCATGACGAGGAAGTAACGGCCGCTGCCGACGCCGAGGTCGAGGATCTGCACGATGTTGCTGTGCGAGAGGCCCATCGAGATGTGGGCCTCGTCGATGAACATGTTGCGGAACTGCGGATCGGCGTAGATCGCGCTGTGGATCCGCTTCAGGATCACGGGCTTTTGGAAGCCCTCGCGGCCGAGCTGCATCGCGAGGAAGATCTCGGCCATGCCGCCGTCCGCGACCTTCCGGACGATCTTGTAGCGGCCGTGCTTCGCCATCGGCCGATGAACTTACCACCAGTCGGGCGGGCTTGCCTTAGCAGTGCCTCATCGGCGGCGGCGGCGGCGTCGGCGACGCGGGCGCGCACTGACCCGTGCTCTGGATGCAGCGCCGCGCGGCCGGGCTCTGTCGCGTGGGCTTTTTTGACCCAACCGTTGTCCCGAGCAAGGCTGTTGTCCAAGATGAGCAACGCCGCCCCCAGTGACAACGTGGTCTTGCGCCAGGCCATCGAGCAGATTCAGCGCTGCCTCCCGGGGCACTGGACGACCACCGTTTCCGTCAAGACGAACGACCTTTCGGCCGCCCGGGTGACCATCCGGACGCCCGCTGGAACGGACGCCGCGCTGGCCCTCGGCGCGCGCAGGCAGCTCGATCCGCGCCTCGTGCCCCAGGTCGCGGCGGCCCTCAAGTCGACGGCCGCCGACGCCTTCGTCCTCATCGCGCCTTTCCTAGGCGCGCGCACCCGCGAGCGGCTCGCCGAGGAGGGGCTCGGGTACGTGGACCTGTGCGGCAACATGCGCCTCGTTCTCGAGCGCCCGACGGTCCTCATCCAGATGCGCGGCGAGGACCGCAACCCTTGGGCGGCGCCGCGCTCGACGCGCTCGCTCCACGCCGCCAAGGCGAGCCGGCTCGTGCGGGCGCTCGTCGACGGCGTCCCGCCCTTCGGCGTCAGGCGGCTCGCGGCCCGGGCGGCGACGGACGCCGGGTACGTCTCGCGCCTCCTCGACCTCTTCGACCGCGAGGAGCTCCTCGAGCGCGAGCCGCACGGTTCGGTCGTGGCCGTCCACAGCGCGCGCCTCGTGCGGCGCTGGGCCGAGGACTACGACTTCGCGGAGGCCCACCGGGCCCTCAGCTTCGCCCACCCGCACGGCGTGCCCGGCGCGCTGGCGGCCTTGCGCGGATGTGGCGCGCCCTACGCTCTGACCGGCCGCGCGGGAGCCGCGGCGCTCCTCGACGCGGCCCTGCCGCCCGTCGTGACGGCCTACGTCGACAACGCCGAACGCGTCGCGGCGCTGCTCGGCCTCGAGGCTGCGCCCGCGGGCGGGAATCTCATGCTCGTCGAGCCCTTCGATCCGTTCCCGCTCGAGGACACCTGGGAGCGCTCCGGATTCATCTATGCCGCCGCGAGCCAGATCGTGGCCGATCTGCTGGGCAGCCCGGCCCCCGCGCCCGACCAGGCGGCCGTGTTGCTCCGCCGCATGGTAAAAACGCCGGTAGGAGGGACGAATGATTCTCTTTCAGCTGCTCTTTGAAGTCGGCGACGACAAGCGCGCCGCGTTCGAGAAGACCTACACCGAGGTCTTCGAGCCCGCGCTGCGCAAACAGAAGGGCTTGGAGAACGTCAAGCTGCTCCGGTTCTACGGGCCCGCGCAGGCCGCCGAGATCGAGGCCTCTCCGACCGAGCTGAACTACCAGATCAACTTCGTCTTCGATTCGGAGGCCAACCGTCGGCTCTGGGCCAAGAGCGCCGACCACGACGTGGCCTGGCCCAAGCTCTCGGGCCTCACGAAGAAGGCCCTGTGGCGCGGCTACGACCTCCTGTCGAGCAGCCCCTGACGGGCGGGGCGAGCGCGGCCTCGGCCGTCACGCCGGCGCGAGCGTCTTGACCAGCGCGACGGCGTCGCGGACGAGCTTTTCGACGTCTTCGAAGCGGCGGTCGTTGACGGCGTCGGCGGGGACCATCCAGGACCCGCCGCACGCCATGACGATAGGGAGCCTGAGGTAGTCCCCGAGGTTTTGCAGATTGACGCCGCCCGTGGGCACGAAGCTGAAGTCCTTGTACACCTCGCCGAGCGCCTTGAGGGTGCGCACGCCGCCGTAGGCCTCGGCGGGGAAGAACTTCAGCGTCTTGAGGCCGAAGTTACGCGCCGTCTCGATTTCCGTGGGTGTGCAGACGCC
>DASZFV010000140.1:0-1522 GCA_035939455.1 Polyangia bacterium | reverse complement strand
GGGATGAACGCGGTTGGCCACGAACCCGCCCAGCGGGATCTCGGCGTCGCGCAGGCGCCTGTGAAAGTACATCGCCTCGTCGACGGCGGCGACCTCGGGCGCGAGCACGAGCAGGAACGCGACGTCGGGCCCGCGCAACAGGCGGTCGATCTCCGCCGCGCGCTTGAGGAAGCCGGCGAGCACGACCTGGAAGTCGACGAGGAAGGCGCCGATGTCGTCGAGGACCTGGCTGCCCACGAACTTGCCGAGCCGCCGCAGCACGAGCGCCCCGCCCGCGCGCAGCCGCTGCAGCGAGAAGCGCCCGCCCGAGTCGGGAGGCCGCATGAGCCACTGCAGCGCCGGGCTCGAAACGGCGGCCTCGATGCGCTTGGGGGCGTCGAGAAAGTCGAGGGCGTTCGCCGTGGGCGGCGTGTCGAGCACGATGAGATCGTACGCGCCGTGCGTCGCGAGCTCGTGGAGCGCCAGCGTCGCCGCGTACTCCTGCGAGCCCGTGAGCGACGTCGTAATCTCGCGGTAGATCGGGTTCGCGAAGATGCGGGCGCGCGTCGCAGCGTCGGGCACTTGCTGCTCGACGAGCGCCGCGAAGGCGCGCGCCGTGTCGAGCCGCACGGCCAAGTAACGGCCGTCGCCTTCGATGCCCAGCGCGCGGCAGGCTTCGGGAGGCACGGCGCGCGCCTCGGGGCCGAGCGGGCCCACGCCCAGCGCGTCGGCGAGCCGCGGCGCGGGGTCGATCGTGCAGACGAGGGTGCGCCGGCCGAGCCGCGCCGCGAGCGCGCCCAGGGCGGCCGCCGTCGTCGTCTTGCCGACGCCGCCGGGGCCCACGCAGACGAGGACCTTCTTCTCGCGCGCGAGCTCGGCGACGCGGGTCAACTCTCGAGCCCTCAACCGACTTTGACGAGCACGGCGGTGATGTTGTCGGGGCCGCCCGCCTCGTTGGCGGCGTCGATGAGCAGCTGACAGGCCGCCTCGATGTCGGCCGTCGACCCCACGATGCGCTTCATCTCGCCGTCGGGCACCGACCCCCACAGGCCGTCGCTGCACACGAGGTAGATGTCGCCCGGCTCCAGCGGTTCGACGAGCATGGTGGGCTCGAGCTCGCCCTTGCTGCCGAGGCTGCGCGTCACGACATTGCGGTGCGCGAAGGCCGCGATCTCGGCGTCCGTCATCTCGGGGCGCGCCGCGATCATCTCCTCGATGATCGAGTGATCGCGCGTGAGGCGCATGAGCTCGTCGCCGCGCAGACGATAGGCGCGGCTGTCGCCGGCGTGCGCGATCGTGAGCTGCGCGTCGCCCACGGCCACGGCGACGATCGTCGTGCCCATGCGGCTCTTGGCGCGATCCTGCTTGGCGACCGCGCGGATGCGGTCGTTCGCCACCTTGATGCCGACGCGCAACAGGTTCGCGCCCAGCGAAAGCTCGGGGTTGACGGCGTGGGGCCAGGGCTGGCGCGGATCCGCGTGGTAGCTGCGGAAGAACGTCTCGAGCGCGTCGATGGCCATGACGCTCGCGACCTCGCCCGAGT
>DASZFV010000139.1:0-2615 GCA_035939455.1 Polyangia bacterium | reverse complement strand
CGAGTGCCAACTTGCCGGGCGCGCCGCCGGCGACGACGCCCGCGCAGGTTGAGGCGGCGCTGGGGGGGCGCTGCCTCGTGCTGCCGGGCGGCACGACGCCGGGCGGGGCCCCGAGCACGCTCGCGCGAGTTCGTGGTAATCGTATCGAGGTGTTGAGGGAGGGAGCCGTCATATTGGCGCCCGCGCTCCTCGCTTGAGAGAGGACCCGATGGCCGAGATCGTTCCGTTCGCTGGACTGCGCTACGACCTGGCGCGTGTCGACGACGCCGCGCGCGTCCTCGCGCCGCCCTACGACGTCATCGGCGAGGCCGAGCGGGCCGAGCTCGAGGCGCGTCACCCGCACAACGTCGTGCGCCTCGAGCTGCCGCGCGGCGAGGGCGACGCGCGCTACGGTGCCGCCGCGAACCTGCTCGCCGCGTGGCGCGCCGAGGGTGTGTTGCGCCGCGAGGCGACGCCCTCGATGTACCTCTACGAGCAGGAGTTCTCGTGGGCCGGCAAGAGGTACGCGCGCCAGGGCTTCATCGCGGGCGTGCGCCTCGAGCCGTTCGACAAGCGCGTCGTGCTCCCGCACGAGCACACGCTCACGGGGCCCAAGGAGGACCGCCGGAAGCTGCTCGTGGCGACGCGCACGCAGATCTCGCAAGTGTTCGGCCTCTACCGCGACGCCGATGGCGCCGCCCTGGGCGAGCTCGCTGCCGTCGCGGCGGGGGAGCCCGCCCTCGACGGCACGACGTCGGACGGCACGCGGCATCGCCTGTGGGTGATCAGCGAGGCGGCGCGCCTCAATCGCCTCGCGGGAGTGCTACGCGACAAGCAGCTCCTCATCGCTGACGGTCACCACCGCTACGAGACGATGCTCGCCTTGCGCGGCGAGCTGCGCGGCGCGGGCGGCGCGGGCGCGCGCGAGCCCGCCGATTACGGCGCGATGTATCTGGCGCGCGCCGAGGACCCGGGCCTGCTCGTGCTGCCGACGCACCGGCTCGTCAAGGGCCTCGAGGACTTCAGCCTCCCGCGGTTCCTGTCGGGCGCGGGCGCCGCCTTCGAGGTTATTCCGGGCGAGGAGACGACGGCCCAGGCGGTCGAGGCGCGGCTCGCGCAGCTGGCCGTGGGCGAGGACGGCCAGCGGCGCGTCGCGTTCGGCGTCCGGGCCGCCGGCATGCACGGTCCGACCTGGCTCGTGCTGAAGTCCATCGTCGATCTCTCGGCGCTGGGACCGCCCGCGCTGCGATCGCTCGACGTCACCGTGCTGCACGGCGTCCTCCTCGGGCCGTTGCTCGGCATCGACGCCGCGGCCATGGCGAAGCAGACCAACCTCGCCTACACGCACGACACGTCGGAGGCGCTCGCGCGTGTCGACGCGGGCGAGGTGCAGGCGGCCTTTCTCATGAGCGCGACGTCGGTCAGCCAGGTGCTCGAGGCCTGCGAGCAGGGCCACGTGCTGCCGCAGAAGTCGACGTACTTCCAGCCCAAGCTCGCCACGGGCCTCGTCATGTACGCCGTCGAGCGCGGCACGCTCAGCCCGCAGCGCTGAGGCCGCGCGGCCCCTGCTCGCGAAGCATGGAACCCGTGGCTGACGAGGCGTTCACGGTCGACACGCTCCTGGGCGGCCGCGTGACGCTGCTGCAGCCCACGCGCGGGTTCCGCGCGAGCCTCGATCCGGTGCTGCTCTCGGCCTTCGTCGGGCCTCCATTCGGACGCTTCCTCGACATCGGCTGCGGAACGGGCGCGCTGTCGTTCCTCCTGCTCGCGCGCGACGCCGCCGCGACGGGCGTCGCCGTCGAGCTGCAGGCGCCGCTCGTCAAGCTCGCCGAGGAGGGCCGCGTGCGCAATGGCCTCGGGGCGCGCCTCGACATCCGAGCCGGCGACGTGCGGGCGCTCGTGGCGGGCCTGGGCGCATCTCGTTTCGATCTCGTCGCGACGAACCCCCCGTTCCGGCCTCTCGCGGCAAGCCGCCCGTCGCCCGACGAGTCGCGCGCTCTCTCCAGCCACGAGCTCACCCTGACGCTCGGCAATTGGGCGGACGTCGCGGCGCGCGTCGTCCGTCCGGGCGGCCGCGTCGCCGCCGTCCTCCCGGCCGCGCGCGCCCTCGAGCTCGGCGCCTCGCTGCGGGCGCGCGACCTCGCGCCGACGCGGATGCGCTTCGTTCACCCGCGCGCCGACGAGCCGGCGTCGCGCGTGCTGCTCGAGGCCGAGCGCGGCGGGCGCGCGCCGCTCATCGTCGAGTCGCCGCTCATCGTCCACGTCGACGGCCCCGAGCGCTTCACGCCTGAGGTCCGCCGCATGCTCGGCGAGGGGTGAGTCAGGTCTTCTCGGGCGTCGCGGCCGGCGTCGACGCCGCCGGCGCTTCCTTGAGCGCCTCGTCGATGGGCGGCAGGTCGTCGAGGTTCGGCACAAGCGTGATCTCGATGCGCCGGTTCTTGGCCTTGTTCTCGGGCGTGTCGTTGGGCGCGACGGGCGACTCGGCGGCGTAGCCTGCCGCCGAGAGGCGCTTCGGCTCCATGCCGGCCACGATCATGAAGTTGACGACCTCGACGGCGCGCGCCGTCGACAGGTCCCAGTTCGAGCGGAACTTGGCCGACTTGATCGGGATGTTGTCGGTGTGGCCCGCGACCTGG
>DASZFV010000138.1:0-3141 GCA_035939455.1 Polyangia bacterium | reverse complement strand
GCTGGGCGGCGTCATGACGACGCTCATCCCGCGCAACACGACGATCCCGACCAAGAAGTCGGAGACCTTCTCGACGGCCGCCGACAATCAGAGCTCGGTCGAGGTGAAGGTGTACCAGGGCGAGCGACCCATGGCGGGGGACAACCGCCTGCTCGGAAAGTTCGGCCTCGACAGCATCCCGCCCGCGCCGCGCGGTGTGCCGCAGATCGAGGTCACCTTCGACATCGACGCCAACGGCATCGTCAACGTCTCCGCCAAGGACAAGGGCACGACCAAGGCCCAGCACATCACGATTACCGCCTCCTCGGGTCTGTCCGAGGCGGAGATCCAGAAGATGGTCAAGGACGCCGCCGAGCACGAGGCCGAAGACAAGAAACGTAAGGAAGCCATCGAGGCCCGTAACAAGCTCGAGTCCCTGAGCTTCCAGGTGCAAAAGCACCTCGACGACAACCGCGACAAGATCGCGGAAGCCGACCGCGTCGAGCTCGAGGCCGCGCTCAAGGATGCCAAGGACACCGTCGAGAACAACCGCGAGCCCAAGGAGGCCCAGGTCTTCGAGACCGCCTTCGAGCGCCTGCAGAAGGCCTCGCACAAGATGGCGGAGTCGCTCTACCGCGCCGCGGGCGCGGCCGCCGCGGGTCCCGACGTGCCGCCCGAGGCCGCAGGCGGCGCGGCGGCGCCGGGCTCCGGCGGCAAGGACGACGTCATCGACGCCGAGTTCACCGAAGGCCCGAAGACGACCTGAGGCGATCTGACGGGGGCCTGGCTCGCTGCCGCTCGCAGGCCCCCGGTCCCCCCTCGCTGCGCGCGGCAAAGCCGCGCTTCGCTCGCATTAACGTTGAGGGCGTCGGTCGAACGCGCATTGACGTTCGGGGTGGGGCGGAATATCTAGTGGGGCGGTTTCGTTAGCCCCCCATGCGCCCCATCCTCGTCAATATCCCGTCGAAGCTCCTGTTCGCTGCGGCGCTCGCGCTGGCGGCGGCGGCCTTCGCGCGTGACGTGTGGCGAAGGCGGCACGACCCGAAGGCGGAGCTGACCTCGACGCCGCTCTATCTGCTCGCGGGCGCCGAGATCCTCGTCGGCCTCAAGTCCGGCTCGTGGACGCCGAGCGGCGAGGGTTTCTCGCACGCTTGGACGCCGGTGCCCATCTACGCCTACGGCGTCATGCTCGGAACCTCGCTCATCGTCGGCTGGTTCATCGTGATGCGACTCGCGAAGCAGGACGGCATCCCCGAGCAGGACACCGGCACGATCTACATGTGGTCGGCCGTGTGGTCGATCATCGGCTCGCGCCTCCTCTACATCCTCACGAACCTCTCGGAGTTCAGCGGCCTCGGGGAGATGCTCATGATCAACCGCGGGGGGTTGGTCGCGTACGGCGGCATGATCACCGGCTCTCTCGCGAGCTGGTACTGCTGCCACAAGCGCGGCATCGAGCTCCTGCGCTGGGCCGACGTCGCCGCGCCGTCGGTCGTCCTCGGCACCGCCATCACGCGCATCGGCTGCTTCCTGTTCGGCTGCGACTTCGGCGCGCGCTCGAGCCTGCCGTGGGCGATTCGCTTCCCGGGCCCGAATCCGCTGGCGCCCCAGGGCAGCCCGGCCTGGCAGCATCACGTTCGCGACTTCGGGCTGTCGCAGTCGGCCCCCTGGTCGTATCCCGTGCACCCCACTCAGTTCTACGAGTCGCTCGTGGGTCTGTCGCTCTTCGCGCTGCTCATGTGGATCCGGCGCCACAGGACGTTCTCGGGCCAGGTCTTCCTCGCGTGGGTTCTCGGCTACGGCATCATGAGGCCGCTCATCGAGGTCGTGCGCGACGATGACCAGCGCGGGAACGTCGGCGCGCTCTCGACCTCGCAGTTCATCGGGATCGTCTCGGTTGTGCTGGGCCTAGCCCTTCTCTTCGCGCTCGTTCGCAAATACCGGCGGGATCCGGCGGCGTCACGCCTGTGGGAGCTTCCGCTGCGCGCGCCCGCGAGCGCTTCGGGCGCGCCGCTTGCCGGCGACGGCGAGCGCGCCTCGGGCAAGGCGAACGGCGCCAGGCGCCGGAAGCGTCGGTGATGGGACGTCGCGCGTCGCTCGCGCGTCCGGCGCGAGCGAGCGCGCGTCGCGTCCGCGCGCTCGGCGGCGTGGCGGCATCGCTCGTCGTCCTCGCGGGCCGCGCCGTCGCCGCCGGGAGCGCCGATGCGGCGCCGCCCAGCGCCGAAGCCCCGCAGGCGCCCGCGGACGCCGCCGCCGGCGATCAGGCGCAGGGCGCCGCCGCGCTGCGCGCCGAGCAGGAGCTCGAGGTGCGCGTCATCGAGCTTCGCCGCGAGCTCGACGCCCTGGAGCGCCAGCGCGCGTCTTTCGAAGACGTCCGGCGTCGGCTCGACGAGCTCGAGGCGCGGCAAGCGGCCGCGCAGCGCCGCTCGGCGGACGACTGGACGGCCGTCGACGGCGCCGGCTCCGAGGGCCTCCGGTTCTCGCACGACGGGTTGGTGTTCCGCTCGCCGGGCAATCGGTTCCTGCTGCGTCCGGGCTTGCGGCTGCAGGGTCTCTACGAGGCCGACCTCGCCACGATCGGAGCAGCCGACGCCGCCCGACCGGACTCGTCGACGTTTCGCCTCGCGCACGCGGAGCTGCTCTTCGAGGGCCACGCCGCGAGCCCTCGCTTCGAGTACCGGTTCGAGCTCGACTTCGCCGACGCGCAGCCGGGGATCGTGAAGGACGCCTTCGTGCAGTGGCGCCTCGGCCGCGCGGTCGCCGTTCGGGTCGGTCAGTTCAAGGTTCCTCTCGGGCTCGAGACCCAATACTGGAACGCCCTCCTCGAGCTCGTCGACGTCGCCGGCGCGACGTCGGCCTTCACCCTCGATCGCGACGTCGGAGTCATGGTGGTAGGGCGCCCGCTCGCGGGGCGCCTTCAATATCATCTCTCCGCCACCAACGGCCCTCGCGCGACTTGTCCGAGGAACGTCGACGGCCTCCGCTGCGACGACGTCGACCTGGCCTACGCCGGGCGCATCGTCGCGGCACCCTTCGGGCCCCTGCCGGCGTTCGAGGGCGATCTCGTGGGCCAGGACCGTCCCCTCGTGTCCGTCGGCGTGTCGGGCGCGTACCTGCTGCTGCCGACCGACATCCGCGCCCGCACCGGCGTCGCGACCGCGG
>DASZFV010000137.1:0-5798 GCA_035939455.1 Polyangia bacterium | reverse complement strand
GTGTGGGGGTCCGTGGGGGGGCGGCAGATCCGGAAGCGGAGGCGATCGCTGAGCGACGTGCCGGCGACGACGCCGGAGTCGGACGCGTTATCGAGGGATCTGAAGAAGCGGGGGTTCAGGTTCGTGGGGAGCACAATCGTGTATGCGTTCATGCAGGCCGTGGGGATGGTGGGGGATCATGTGGAGGGGTGTCGGCTCGCATAGGCGACTTTCTGGCGCCGCTCGATCGCTTCAAGGTGACAGCTCCTCCCGATGATCCTCGGGTCATCACCCGAGACGCCTCCTTCCCCGTCCCTGTATACTGCCCGCCCATGCCCGACGATCGCGTCACCCGCCCCGCGCTCACGACGGACGAGGTGCGCGCGTTCATCGAGCGCGCGCCTCGCTGCAAGGTCCGCATTCACGTCCTCTATCAGCCGCCGGGAGCGAACGACACGGTCGACACGCAGCTCGTCGACCTGTCGCGCTCGGGGATGTTCCTCGCCTCGCGCGGGAAGCTGCTCGAGGTCGGCGTCACCGTCGAGTTCCAGTTCAGCCTCGACGACGAGCTCGTCGTCATGAAGGGCACGGCCGAGGTCGTGCGCGTGGCGCTCGAGGGCGAGCGCGGCATGGGGCTGCGGTTCGTCGACCTCGACGCCGACAGCCGCTTGCTCGTCGACCGCATCGTCGACGCGAACTCGCGCGAACCCGCGCCCGTGCCCGTCGAGCAGGACGCGCGGCACGCGCCGCCGGGCGGGCGCGCCGTCGAGTACGGGCATGGCACCGTGCGCATCACGCTGTCGGCGGCCACGGCCGCCTACTTCACGTACAACCCGCTCATGCACGTCGGCATCGGCGGGTGCTTCATCCCCGCGGAAGCGGACGTGCCACTCGGCACGGGGTATCAGCTCGACATCGTCGACGCGAACGGCCGCCTCGTCGTCCGCTCCAAGGGACGGGTGGTCGCCAAGCAGGAGCGGCGCATCGGCATCCGGCTCGTCGACATCGATCGCGATTCGCTGCTGAAGCTGCGCGCCGAGATCGCGAAGCTCGGGCGGGCGCTCGCCGCGCCCTGACTGGTCACGCGCGCGCGGGCGTCTCTGGATCGCGGTCGTCATGACGATCACCCTGCCCGTCCGCGGCCTGCGCGTTGGAGGCGTCACGATCGCGCCCGGGTCGGCGCGCGCCGTCGACATCCCGCTCGCACCGCGCCCCGCCCGCGCCAAGGCCCGCGGCAGCGCCGCCCGCGCGATCCCGGCCTGGGTCGCCGTGGGCGCGAAGGCGGGGCCGCGCATCGCCATCGTGGCCGCGCCGCGCGGCACCGAGAGCGCGGCGGCCGCGGCGGCCCGCGGGCTCGCGCGCGGCCTCGATCCCGCGACGATGGCGGGCAGCGTCGTCATCGTGCCCGTGCTGCGGCCCGGGGGACGATTCGCGCCGCGCCGTCTGCCGGGCGTCCCGTGGCGCTTCCCAGGTGACGCGAGCGGTGCGGCGCGCGCGCGCGACGCCTTCACGCTCTTCTCGGAGCTCGTCGTGGGCGCGGGCGCGTTCGTGCAACTGGGCGCGCCGCGCGGGGGTCGCAGGGCGGCCCTCACGGTCGCAGGCGATCTCGACGACCCCCGCGTGCGGCGGCTCGCCGCCGGCAGCGGCGCCCTCGTCGCGCGCCACGTCAGCCGCGCGACGCCCGGGACGCTGGCCAGCGCCGCGCGCGAGGCCGGCGTCGTCGCGCTCGAGCTCGCGGCCGCCGACACGCCCGTCGACGAGACGGGTGCGACGCGCGCGCTCGAGGGCGCCGCGCTCACCGTGCTCGAAGCGCTCGGCGTGACGTCCTCCGAGGGCGCGCCAGGGATCACGGGCGTGGCGCCCGCGGGCCCGGCCCCGCCCCTGCGCCCGCGGCCCGAGCCGCCGCCGGTCCTCGCGCGTCGCCTGCGCGTGCGGGCGCCCGCGGGCGGGCTCGTCGAGGCAGCCGTCGCGCCGGGGGCCTTCGTGCGCGCGGGCGGGCTGCTCGCGCGCGTGGCGCCCACGCTCCCCGGACGCGCCGTGCCCGTCAAGGCCCCCGTCGACGCGCTCGTGCTCGAGGCGCCCGCGCGGCCCGCGACGCGCAAGGGCACGGCGCTCTTCGTGCTCGCGCCCCTGCCCGCCGGCACGCGCCGCCCGCGCGTCAAAGCCGGGGCGCCCGGCGGCGGCGCGCGCGGCGCCCCGCCCCGAGCCACCCGTGGCGAGCCGGCCAAGCTGCGCGCCGGCTGGGTCGAGCACGTCACGTTGCCGGAGCTCGCGATCCCGCGGCTCAAGGCCAAGCTCGACACGGGCGCCCGCACATCGGCGCTGCACGTCGTGCGCATGCGCACCGTGGACACGGCGGGCGGCCCGCTGCGTCGCCCGATCCTCGAGATGACGGTGCCGAGCGGCGCGCGCGGGCGAAAACCGCAGCGCGTGCGCGCCGCCGTGCGCGGTTACGTCGTCGTGCGCGACACTTCGGGGCGACTCGAGCGGCGGCCCGTCATCGAGACGGCGCTCCGGCTCGGGCCCATCAAGAAGCGCATCGCCGTCACGCTCACGAATCGAGGCGACATGCTCTACCCCATGCTCATCGGCCGCACGGCGCTCGGCTCGAACGTCGTCGTCGATCCCGCGCGTCGCTACCTGCTCGGCAGCTCGCCGCGATGACGAAAAGTTGACTTCTCTCGTCGGTGACCGATCCTCGATGGCATGCGTGCGCGCGTGCGGGCCTCTTCGGTGCCGGGCGGGCGCGCGCGCTCGGTCCCGGCGCGGTCACGGATGATCGTCCGACGCAGCGAGGCGCCTTTCGTGCGCGGCGACCAGCTCGCCGCCGAGCTGCGCTCGAGCCGCGAGGCGCTCACGGCGCTCCAGGGCCACCTCGACAAGCTGCTCGCGGCCGTGCGCGACCCCGACGCTACCCTGCAAGCCGCCGCTGACCGCGTGTCGCACGCCACCGCCGACGCCAGCAAGGCCCTCGCGCGCCTCGGTCCGCTGGCCCGCCCGGTTTGAGCCCGGGCCGTCCGGCGGCGCGAAGCGTAGAATGGGCAGCGTGCAGAGCCCGTCGGGCCTACGCGAGCCTCTCATCGCCTTCGCGGCGGCCACCGCGCTCGCGGCGCTGCTCGCCCTCGCGGGCGGCGCCGTCCCGTTCATCCGCGACAACCTGCACGCCTTCATCGCCGTGATCTTCTTCTACGCGCCCGCCCTCGCGGCGCGCGCGGGGGGGCGCCGCTTCGACTACCACGAGGCGGGCCTCCGCCTTCACCCGCTCGGCCTGAACCTCAAGGTGCTGGGCGTCGCCTGCCTGCTGGCGTTCCCGTTCTTCATCGCAGGGTTCTTCGTCTTCTATGGATATGCCTGCGGCACGGCGGGCGCCTGGCTCGCGCCGTACTTCGGCCGCCTCTGCCACCACTGGCAGGGCCTCGCCGCCGGTACGTTGCGCCTGCCCGAGCACTTCGCGCTGTCGGCGATCAACCAGCTCGTCGTCGTGGCGATCCCGGAGGAGATCTTCTTTCGCGGATACCTCCTCGTCCGCCTGGAGCGCGTCTGGCGGCCGACGCGCCGCCTTTGGGGGGCGCCCGTGGGGTGGGCCCTCGTCGTGTCGAGCGCCCTCTTCGCGCTCGGGCACGTCGTCGTCGTGCCGAACCCGCAGCGGCTCGCCGTCTTCTTCCCCGCGCTCGTCTTCGGCTGGATGCGCGGCCGCACCGGCTCGATCGCCGCCGGCGCCACCTTCCACGCCCTGTGCAACGTCGTCGCCGACGTCATGCACACGTCCTTCTTTTTCTGAGCCTCAGCGCCGCGGGTGATCTGGCGCGCGAGCTCTCGGAGGACGGGCGGCGCAACTCGGTCCCTCGGGCGTTCGGGAGGTCATTTCCGCGCCTCGACGTACCGGAGGCGTAGATCGAAGAGCAGGCTCTCGAGGAGCTTGGCCTCCTCCGGCGTGAGGTTGCCGCGCGTCTTCTCCTCCAGCATGGCGAGGATGTCGATCGTGTGCTTGGCCATGGGAAGGTCCTTCTCGGCGGCGGGCGCGTCCGGCCGCTCGAGCTCGCCGAGGTGGAGCAGCGCCGAGCTGCCGAGCGACAGCACGAACGTGTGGAAGTCGATGGCGGGCGCGCCCGCGGCGGCCGCGGGCTTGGCGGGCGGCGCTGGGCTCTCCTCGACGCGCGCCGTGCCCTTGTCGTCGGCGAAGATGCGCCGATCGGTCACGCTGAAGGCGGCCTTTCCGCCCTGGCTCTCGTCCTTGCCGTCCGAGCTCATGACGAAGGTTTAGCCAATCGGCGGGCGCGGTCACTCCGCGACGGCGTCGGCCTCTTCGTGATCGTCGTCGCCCGGCTCGGGGCCGCCCAGGACGCCCTTGGCGGCGACGTCCTCGAGGGTCTTGAGGTGCTTGTCGTAGTCCTTCCGGGTCAGAAGGCCCTTCTTGATGCTGCGCTCGACGGTGCGCTTGTCGTAGAGGCGGTCGCTCTTGGTTTCGACGTCACGGCTCATGGCGAGGGTTTAGCTAGCACGAACCTTGGAAATATCCTAGCGGGCCTCGGAGTTTGGGGTTGTAAGCTGGCGGGCGTCCGCCATCCGCGCCGACATCCGTACCCGCACACACTGCACACCGCCACACTGCCTCAACCCGAGCACGCAAGGAGCCTGGAAAGCCGCATGGACGTCAGGGTCATCAATGAGCTCGTGCATCAACAGTCCGCGTTCGTCGACTCGCTGACCGCCGAGGTCGGGAAGGTCATCGTCGGGCAGAAGGCCATGGTCGAGCGCATCCTCATCGGCCTACTCACGGGCGGGCACGTGCTGCTCGAGGGCGTGCCGGGGCTCGCGAAGACGCTGACCGTCAAGACGCTCGCCGACGCGCTCGACATGCGCTTCCAGCGCATCCAGTTCACGCCCGACCTCTTGCCGGCCGACATCGTGGGCACGACGATTTACAACCAGGCCAAGAGCGAGTTCGTCTCGAAGAAGGGGCCGATCTTCGCGAACCTCGTGCTGGCCGACGAGATCAACCGCGCGCCCGCCAAGGTGCAGTCGGCGCTGCTCGAGGCCATGCAGGAGCGCCAGGTGACGATCGGCGACACGACGCACCCGCTGCCTGACCCGTTCCTCGTCATGGCGACGCAGAACCCCATCGAGCAGGAGGGCACCTACGCGCTGCCCGAGGCGCAGCTCGACCGGTTCATGCTCATGATCAAGGTGGGGTATCCCTCGCGCGAGGACGAGCGCGCCATCATGGACCGCATGACCTCGGGCATGAAAGTGAGCGCGTCGCCCGTGGCGAGCCCGCAGCGCATCGCCGAGGCGCGGTCGGTCGTGCAGCAGGTCTACATCGACGAGAAGATCCGCGACTACATCGTGAGCATCGTCCACGCGACGCGCGAGCCGAAGGCGCACGGCCTGGGCGAGCTCGCGGACTTCATCTCGTTCGGCGCGAGCCCGCGCGCGTCGATCTACCTCAACCTCGCGGCGCGCGCGCACGCCTTCCTGCGTCACCGCGGCTACGTCACGCCGGAGGACATCAAGGCCGTGGGCGTCGACGTGCTCCGCCACCGCGTCATCCTCACGTACGAGGCCGAGGCCGAGGAGATCACATCGGAGACGATCGTCCGCAAGCTCTTCGAGCACGTCGAGGTGCCGTAGGCCGAGGCACCCATGCTCACGCGCGACCTCCTCAAGAAGATCAGAAAGATCGAGATCGTCACCGAGCGCCTCGTGCGCGATCGGATGGCGGGGCAATACCACTCCGTCTTCAAGGGCAGCGGCATCGCGTTCTCCGAGGTGCGCCAGTACATGCCGGGCGACGACATCCGGCTCATCGACTGGAATGT
>DASZFV010000136.1:0-3022 GCA_035939455.1 Polyangia bacterium | reverse complement strand
GCCCAGGTAATAGTAGAGGTCTCCCTCGGGCACGAAGAAGACGTCGGCGTCGGGCTGCTCGGCGGCCGTGAGCGTCGCGTGCCGAGGATCGAGCGCGAGCGCGCGCGCCATCATCTCGCGCCCAGCCTCGGGCTCGCCCGCGCGGTCGAGCAGCACCGCGAGCCCGTACGTCGCGAGCATGAGCGCGTGCGACGTCTCGATGCGACCGGCGGTGGAGACGGGCGTCTCGAGACGGACGGCCTCGCGATAGCGCTCCTCGGCTTCGGTCAGCCGGCCCGCGGCCATGAGCAACTCGGCGGCATTGGCGTAAGCCGCGGCGTCGGCGTCGCCGAGCCCGATGAGGCGCTCGTACGCCACGAGCGCCTCCGAGATGTGCCCCTGGCGCGAGCGCTCGACGCCGAGGTGAAACCAACAGCTCGTCTCGCCCGCGCCGCGCGGCGCGCGCGGGCACGCGCGCTCGAGGGCCGCGAGCGTCGCCCCGGGCCGCGCCTCGCGCGCGCTCACCTCGGCGAGCACCATGAGCGCGTCGAAGTCGTCGGGGGCGGCCGCGAGCGCCTCGCGCACGAGCGTGTCCGCCCGGGCCAGCTTCTCGGGCGACCGGGGCTGAGACGCCAGCGTCGACTGGGCCTCGACGACCAGCCGCTCCGGCCGCTCCCGCGCCGGCTCGGCCACCCGCTCCCAGAACGGGGCTGCCGCTGCCGCAGCGCGGCGCGGCGGAGCGGCAAATGCCACGACGACCAGCGCAACCGATGCCACCATGCCCGGCCGCCGCATCAGGGCCAGTATAGCGTGCGGGATTTGCGGTTTTCGCGTATTGTCTGCGACGTGAACACGGACGGTCCGAGCCGTAACACGTCGGTTTCTGGTGTCTCGGGCGTCATCGCCCTGGGACCGGAAGACGGCGGCTCCGTCGGTCCGATCTTGGCGAGCGCGACGGCGACGATGTTGCGCAACGAGGGTGGCGCAACACCGCGCGACGCAGACGAGCAGCGGCTCATCGAGCGCTGTCTCGCGGGCGAGGCCGAGGCGTTCCGTCCTCTCGTCAATCGCTACCAGCGCGTCACCTTCTCGGTGGCGCTGCGCATGCTCGGCAGCCGCGCCGACGCGGAGGACGTGACCCAACAGGCCTTCGTCGACGCGTTCAACGCGCTCCACGGCTTTCGCGGCGAGGGCCGCGCGCACGCGTTCTCGACCTGGCTGCTGCGCATCGCCGTCAACCGCTCGAAGGACATCCTCAAGTCGAAGAAACGCGCCGAGGAGCCGCTCGAGGACGAGGTGCCCGGCACGGCGGCGGCGTTCGCCTACGATCCGTCGAACCCCGAGGCGAACGCGTCGAGCGGCGAGCGCCGCCAGCGCCTCGAGACCGCGCTGCTTCAGGTCGCGACGAAGTACCGCGAGGTGCTCATCCTCAAGGACGTCGAGGAGCTGTCCTACGAGGAGATCCGCGACATCCTCCAGCTCCCGCTCACGACGCTCAAGATCCGCGTCGTCCGCGCGCGGGCGATGTTGCGTGACATTATCGAACGCGAAGGCGTCACGTCGTGACCCTTCGCGATGAACGCGAGGGGATGAAGTCGTGAGCCACGCTTCGCCCGCGATCATCGAGGTCGCCGAGGAGCCCGTCTACGGCCTGGCTCACCTGCGCGACGTCAACCCGCCGGCGGCGCTCGTGGCGCGCGTCATGACCCGCGTCTCCGACCCCGCCACGCCGACCCTCATTCAGTGGCTGACGCGTCCCATGAAGCTCGAGCTGCGCGTCTCGCCTCTCGCCATGCTGGCCATGGGCACGCTGCTCGCGGTGGGGCTCGCGTTCTTCGTGGCCCGGTAGTCCCGCCCTCGGCGGGCCCCGCCTACAAATCCAAGTCCGCCTGGGCGGCGCGCTCCATGATGAACTTGAAGCGGGCCTCGACGTCCTTGCCCATGAGCTCGGTGAGGACCCGGTCGGTCTCCTCGACGTTCTCGACGGTGACGCGCAGGAGCCGGCGCGTCGCCGGGTCGAGCGTCGTGCGCGCGAGCTCCTCGGGCTGCATCTCGCCGAGGCCCTTGAAGCGCATGACCTCGGGCTTGGCGTTCTTGGGCAGCGTCGCGACGATGCGCTCGCGGTCGGCCTCGTCGAGCGCCCAGTGCGTCTCCTTGCCGTAGTCGATGCGGAAGAGCGGCGGCTGCGCGAGGTAGACGTAGCCCTCTTTGATGAGCTGCGTGAGGTGGCGGTAGAAGAACGTCAGCAGCAGCGTCGCGATGTGATGGCCGTCGGAGTCGGCGCCCATGAGCAGGATGATCTTGTGGTAGCGCAGGCGCTCGACCTTGAAGTCGGCGCCCACGCCGCAGCCGAGCGCCGAGACGACGTCCTGCAGCTCCTTGTTGACCATCACCTTCTGCAGCGAGGCCTGTTCGGTGTTCAAGACCTTGCCCCGCAGCGGAAGAATGGCTTGCGTCCTGCGCTCGCGGCCCTGCTTGGCGGAGCCGCCGGCCGAGTCGCCCTCGACGATGAACAGCTCGCTCTTCGCGGGATCGGTCGACGAGCAGTCGGCGAGCTTGCCGGGGAGGTTGAGGCGGTGCGAGACGGCCGTCTTGCGCGAGACGGCGTTGGCGGCGGCGCGTGAGGCCTCGCGCGCCTTGGCGGCCAGCGCGACGCGCTCGACAATCTGCGCACCCGCGGTCTTGTTCTCGAGCAGGAAGCGCTCGAGCGCGGGGCGCACGGCGCCGTCGACCTGCGCCTGCGCCTCGGGGCTGCCGAGGCGCTCCTTCGTCTGCCCCTGGAACTGGGGCTCCTGCATGTAGATCGACAGGATGCCCACTATCCCTTCGCGGATGTCCTCCGCGGTGATGGTCACGCCCTTGGGCTCGAGGCTCGAGGCCTCCATGAAAGACCGCATGGCCTTGACGATGGCGCTGCGGAAGCCTTGCTCGTGCGTCCCGCCCTGTGTCGTCGGGATGGCGTTGACGTAGGAGCGGATCGTCTCCTCGTGCGACTCGGTCCATTGCAGCGCCGCCTCGATGCGAAAGCCGCCTTGGCCGGGCC
>DASZFV010000135.1:0-2818 GCA_035939455.1 Polyangia bacterium | reverse complement strand
AGCAGGTCGGCCGTGCTCGCCGCGAACCAGCGCGGGCTCGTCGACGACACAAGGATCGTCACGCGAGTGTGACCTCCCGGCGCGCGGCGCGCGCTACGAGCGCGCGCAGCGCGCGGCGGCCCTCGGGCCAGTCGCCGAGCGCCGACGCCGCGTTGATGTGACCGACGGCGCCCGCGTCGACGAACTCGGCGCCCCAGCGGCGCGCCAGCTCGCGCGCGCGCTCGAGCGCCACGAACGGATCGTCCTGGCTCGCGACCACGGTCGCGGCGAAGGGCAGCGGCTCCATCGGCATGGGAGAAAAGCAGCGCGTCTCCGGCGGCGTGCGCGCCGGCGAATCCACGTCGGCGGGCGCGACGAGCAGCGCCGCGACGACCCGCGACCAACCGGCGCGCCGCGCCCCGTGCGCGACGAGCGCGCACGCCAGGCTGTGGGCGACGAGCACGATGGGCTCCTCTCCCGCGGCGAGCGCCGCGTCGACGGCCCGCAGCCAATCGCCGAGCGCCGGGCGGTCCCACTCGCGCTGGTGCACGCGCGCGCACGCCCGCTCGCAGCCCTCCCACCGCGTCTGCCAGTGCTCCGGCCCCGAGCCGCCGAGCCCCGGCAGAACGAGCAAGCGCGCGGGCGTCTCGCTGGCCGTCATCTCCAATCAGTGGTGGTGATGGTGCCCGTGGCCGTGGCCCTCGGGACCGTGGACGTGGCCGTGCTGCTGCTCGTCCTCACTGGCGTCGCGCACCTCCACAACCTTGCAGATAAAGTGCAACGACTTGCCCGCGAGCGGATGGTTCCCGTCGACGAGGGCGTAGTCGCCGTTGACCGCCTTGACGATCACGACGCGCTGGCCGTCGCCCGCCTGAATCTGATAGCGGCCACCGACCTGAATGCGCGGCGCCTTGAACTTGCGCAGCGGCACGTTGCGGACTTCCTTTTCGTCGCGCTCGCCGTATCCTTCGGCCGGCGGCAGCGTGACATCGACGGTCTCCCCGACCTCCCTCCCCAGCAGCGCCTTCTCGAGCCCCGGGACCAGGTTACCCTGGCCCTGCAGATACCAGAGCGGGTCCTTGCCCGCGGACGTCTCGAGCACCTCACCTGCCTCGTCCTTGAGCGTGAACTCGATGGCCACGGCCTTCTTGTCGGCGATCTTCATGCGCAGGAGAGGTTACCAGGGACCGGCCCACGCGGGAGCGGTTTCCCGGACCAGCATCAGAAGAGCCCGAGGCCGAGGCCGAAGACGAAGACGAGCGTCGCGCCGGAGAGGCCGGCCGCGCGGACGCCATCGACGGTCGCGTCGAAGCCGCGGGCGATCCAGCCGCCCTCGACAAAGGCGCGCACGGATGGGACGCGGTCATCGCGCGAGATTAACTTAACCTACCGGCCGCGGCCGTTGGGCGCGAGCGCCGACTCCATCTCGGCGCGGTGGCGCCCGGCCGGAAAGTCGCGCAGGTAGGCCTCCGCCGCGCTCCGCGCCGCGGACCACTCGCCAGCGCGCTCGTGCGCCTCGAAGAGGCGCGCGCGCACGTCCTCGCGCAGGCTGCGTGGCACGCCGAGGGCGAGCGCGCGCTCGAGCGCGATCGTCGCGGAGCGCGGCCGGTCGAGCGCATCGAGCTCGAGGCGGCCCAGCGCGAACGCCGCGAGCGGCGCCTGCGGGTCGCCCGCGAAGTCCGAGAGGATGCGTTCGAGGGGCCCCACCGCCTCGGTCGGGTGGCCCGAGAGGCGCGCGACATCCGCGAGCGCGAGCAGGTCGGCGACCCCGAGGCGCCGCGCCTCGCGCTGAACGCCCTGCGCGCCGAGGACGGCGAAGGCCTCGGCCGGGTGCCCGCGGTGGGCGAGCTCGCGCCATGAAGCGGGCGGCGGCGCCGCGCGAGACGGCTCGTCGAGATCCGAGGCCGCCTCCTCGAACGCCGGCTCGGCGAGGTCCGCGCCCGACTTCTCGCGAAGCGCCGTGCCGGCGGTCGTCACCGGCGGCGTGGGCGACGACATGAGCCCTTCGACGATGTCGAGCGTCTCGCCCGCGGCCAAGCGGCGCGCGCGATCGGCGATCCGCTCGCCGCGCACGACGATGGCGCCGCGCTGGACGGACACGCGCAGCCGTCCCGGCGCGCGCTCGCACGAGAACCGCGTGCCCAGGACCTCCACCGTCGCGAGCCCGCACTCGATCTGCCAGCGCCTCGGGCCGCCAGGTCGCACGTCGAAGGAGGCGTTTCCGCGCTGCAGAACCCCGAGAAACGTCGCCCCCGACGATTCGAGCGGCGCGAAGCGCGCGCCGCCGCCGAGCTCGATGGCCGAACCGTCGGACAGCGCGAGGCGCGCGCCCGCCGCGGGCGCGTCGATGGCGACGAGGGCGCGTCCGTCGCTGAAGCGCAGAGGCCCAACATCGCGGCGCCCGGTGGCGACGAGCGCGATGACCACGGCGCCCGCGAAGGCGAGCGCGCCGACGGCGACGCGGCGCCGTCGGCGGCGGGCGTCGGGCAGACGTCCATCGATCCGCTCCCAGATTCTTCGCAGCGCGGGCTCCTCCGTGGGATCGCGCAGCATGTCCTTGAGCGGGAACTGGAGGTGGCTCACGCGCCCTCCCCTTCGCTCGAGGGTCGTGAGGCGTGCGCGCGCACGACGGCATCCGCGTCGGCGAGGCGCCGCTTGATCGTCGCGAGCGAGCAGCCGCAGGTGGCGGCGGCCTCCGTCAGCTCGAGGCCCTCGACGTGACGCAACATCCACGCGATGCGCAGGTCGGGCCGCAGCCGCGCGAGCACGCGGTCGAGCAGCGCGAGCTCGGCGCAGGTCTCGGGGTGGAGCCCCGGCGCCGCGAGCGCCTCGAGCGTCG
>DASZFV010000134.1:0-14980 GCA_035939455.1 Polyangia bacterium | reverse complement strand
GTCGCCGAAGCGCGTGAGCTTGCCCTCGTTCGACAAGAACGACATGAAGTAGAGGCGCCCGTCGATCTTCGTGGCGACGACGAGGCAGTAGCGCGCGACGTCGTTGTAGCCGGTCTTGCCCGCGAGCACCTGGATGTTGCCGCGCGAGGCGGCGCGGTCCGTGTTGATGTACTTGATGGGCGCCTTGCCCACGGGGTGGGCGTCGTACTCCACGCGCTGCGTGATGGGGCCGAGCATCGGGTGGTCCATGAGGGCGCGCAGCATCTTGATCGTCTCGCGCGGCGTCGAGACATTGTTCGCCGAGAGGCCCGTCGGCTCGAAGAAGCGCGTGTTCTTGAGGCCGAGCCCGCGCGCCTTCGTGTTCATGGCCGCCGTGAGCTGCGACGGCGAGAGCTTGACGGCCCGCCCGAGCGCCGGGATGGCGCGGTTGTCGGAGCCCATGAGCGCCGCGTGCAGGAGGTCGCGGTTGGAGAGCGTCATCCCGTCGAAGAGGCGCGAGCGCGCGCCGCCCCTCGCGACGTCGAGATCGGCCTTCTCGATCGTGGAAAGCCCGTCGAGCTCCAGGCCCTTGTCGGCGATCGTGAGGGCCGCCGCGAGCTTCGAGATTGAAGCGATGGGCCGCTCCTTGTCGGGGTTGCGCGCGTAGATCTCGCGGCCCGTCTCGTCGACGACCAGCGCGCCCAGCGCCTGGACGTTGGGCAGCCCGCCCCTCGTGGCGACGACGTGCCGCTCGAGGAACACGTGGCCGCGTCGTTTGTGCCCCTTGGTGGCCCGTTTCTTGGCGGCCTTCTGAGGCGCCGCGCGCGCCGCGCGCTCGGCGCCGCCCGGGCCCAGCGTGAAGGCGAGCGCCATTCCCAGGACCAGAGCCTTTCCGACGGCGCGACGTCTCACCTCGGAAACGTTATAGGCGACGGCGGCCGTCGAGCAAGTTCGTGCGCTTTTCGTCAATCAGGTGAGGACGAGCAGGTGCAGGTCCAGGAGGTTGGAAGTGCCCGGGCCCGTCACGGTGTCGCCCGACGCCGCGAGGGCGGTGTAGCTGTCCCAGCGCCCGAGGGCACGCTGCGGGTCGACGCCCGCGGCGCCGATGCGCGTCCAGGTCGTGCCGTCGACGAGGCCGCCCGAGACGGGCGTGTCGCCGTCTCGATCGTCGGTGCCCGCCGCGAGGAACGCGACGCGCTCCCACAGCTCGGCAGGCAGCGCCGCGAGCCCGCGCGCCATCGCGAGCGCGAGGTGGGTCGAGCGCCCGCCCTTGCCGGCGTCGGCCCCGACGTTGATCGTCGGCTCGCCGTTGCCGACGAGCACGCGCGGCGCGCCGCCCGCGCCGGCCTCGTGCCGCGCCCGATCGAGGTAGGCGGCGGCCAGCGCGTCGACGTCGTCCTCGACGTCGTGCGCGAGCACGCCCACTTGGAGGCCGCGCGCCTCGGCGGCGCGGCGGGCTTCGGCGGGTACGCGCTCCGGGCCCGCGATGGCCGACCACGTGACGTGGGCGAGCCGCACGTCGCCGGGCTTGGGCGTCTCCGCGAGCTCGCCGCGCAGGCCGCGCTCGAGGTGGAGGCGCGCCGCCCGCGGGAGCTCCGCCCGCGCGGCCGCCACGGCGGCGAGGGCGTCGGCGTAGGTCGTCGGATCGGGTGAGAACGGCCCCGAGCCGATCGTGGCGGGCTCGCCGCCGATGACGTCCGAGAGCGCGAGCACGGTGACGGGCGCCCGCGACTCGAGCGCGAGGCGCCCGCCCTTGATCGCCGACAGGTGCTTGCGGACGGCGTTGAGCGCGCCGATGGCCACGCCGCCGCGCGAGACCGCGCCCGTCGCGGCGCGCTTGTCCTCGAGCGTGAGGCCCGCGGCGGGCAGGCACAACAGCGAGGACGCGCCGCCCGACAGGAGCACGAGCAGGCGCTCGGCCGGCGCGAGAGCCCGCACGAAGGCGAGCGCGGCCTCGGCGGCCGCCACGCTGCGCGCCGTGGCCTGCGGGTGGTCCGCGGGACAGACGCGGACGCCCGCCGGGAGCTCGGGCGGTACGCGCGGCGCCGGCGCGATCGCGAGCGTCGGGCGCGGCGCGCGTCCCGCGGGCGCGCGCGCGGCCTCGGCCACGCCCGCCAGCATGGGGAACGCGACCTTGCCGACGGCCAGGACGTGCGTGGCGGCCGCGACCGCCTCGCCCGTCGCCGAGGCGCGCACGAGCGCCGCGCCGTCGACGTGGGCGGCGACCTCGAGGAAGATCTCGAGCGCGTGCGCGCGGGCGTCGGTTTCTGTCACGAGATTCTCTTCGCCTAGGTTGCGGGAGGATCACACGGGCGTGGGCGTGGGCGGCATGCGCGTCGCGGCGCGGCCGGGCCGCCGCCGCCACGGATCCCAATACTTCGTTTTCGTGAGCGAGACGAACAACATCGCTCCCGTCATGAGCACGAAGCCGATCGTGGCCTGCGTCATGTCGAGGTGGTGGTGGAGGGGGCGCGAGATGAGGCCGTAGCAAAGGTCGACATGGATCCAGTAGACGAGGAGGGAGGTCCGCCCGAGCTGCCGCAAGATCGAGAAGCGGTCGCCGAGCGTGCGCGTCACCGCGTAGCCCACGAAGGCGAAGAGGAAGTTCAGCCCGAGCCGGTAGAAGAACGTGCCCGGTCCCATCTGCTGGACGACCTCGTTCGGGTAGCGGATGACATACGGGTTCCACTTGCGCACGAGGATCACGGCCCCCATGAGCACGAGGCCGACGGCGCCTGTGAGCGCGTAGGCCATCGTCTCACGCCGCCGGTCGCGGCTCGCGCGCACCCAAAGGTGGCCCACGGCGACGCCCACGAACGACCACGCCGCCCACGGGAAGAGGGCGAACCACGATATGGGGCGCTGGCCGCCGACGTACGCGGTCAGCGCCACGGGGAGGAAGGTCGGGAAGTGTGCCGGACCGACGACGGCGCCCAGGCCCACGAAGACTGCGGCGGCCGCGAGCGCGACCGCATATTGCGGGCGCCCCGCGCGCGGCGCCGCGACGAGCGCGACGAGGATCATCGACGCTCCGATGCAGTTCAGGATGTCGATGCGGAACAGATCGGCGACGGGGCCCCAGAAGCCGGACAGCGCGTACTCCTGAAACCGGAAGAGATAGGCGAGCCCCAGGATCTCGAGGCCGCGCCGCGCGGAGGCGCGCACCATCGCGACACGCGCGACGCCGCGCTCGAGCTGACGCTCGAACCCGATGGCCATCGACACCCCCACGAGGAGCAGGAAGAGGCGCGACGGCACGCCGCCGAGGTAGCGCGTCCACCAGTAGGCGGCCGACGCCTTGGCCGTCGGGCTGGCCCACGAGTCGTAGAGGTGCGTCTGGATCATCAAGACGACCGCCAGACCGCGCAGCCAATCGATGGCGTCGAGGCGGCTGCGCGCGGGCTTGGCCGCCGGGCTCTGCGCGACGGAGGGCCTGCCCGCCCCACTCTGCGCGCCCGGCGCGCGCCACCGCTCGGCGTCCGCGTTCATTGGCGCGAGATCTGGTTGAGCAGGTCCTCGCTCGCGCTGCGCAGGGCGTTCTCGAGCGCCTCGAGCTCCATGCCGGGCTGCTGCTGCGGCCTGTAGAGATGTTTGGGCCGCTGGATCGTTGCCTCGCCCGAGGTGAGCAAGAAGACGCCTCCGCCCGGCTGGCGCGACAGGACGAGCTGCACGGCGCAACTCACCTCGACGTCGCCGCCGCGCGTGATCGTCGAGAGATCCTTGATGACGCCGTCGACGGCGTACATGCCCCCGTTCTCGGGCGGCGCGACGTCGCCGTACGGGCGGAGCTGCGCGAGCATGAAGTCACGCATGTGGCTGCGCAGCGCCTCGCGCGCGTGCTGGCTCTGGTCGCCCATGGGCTTGACCTCGAACGACAGCTTCTTCCCCAGGCGCGGGCGGATCGCGGGCGCGCCGAGCGTGGGCTCGGGCGGCGTCTCGACGTCGCCGCCACCCAGCATCCGCAGGGCCTCCTTCGCGCGGTGCCGCACGAGCGGCACCGGATCGACGAGCGCCTTCGCGATGGCGTCCTTGGCGATGGGCGACCCGATGTGGCCGAGCGAGCCAGCTGCGCTGGCGCGTACCGCCGGATTGGGGTCCTTGAGCGCGCCGATGAGGGCCGGGATCGACCGCGTCTGGCGCAGGCGGCCGAGCACGAGCGCGGCGTCGACCCGGACCTTGTACGACCGGTCGTGCCCGAGCGCGTCCTCGACCTCCTCGATCCGCGGCGCGGCGCGCGCCGCGCGCGCAGATGACGTCACCACTCCGACGACGAGCAGCATACCAACCAGCCGAGGGAGGGGCGGACGCACGGACGACCGAGGATCGCCTCTCGGGTGGCCCCGGGTCAATGGGGTGTTGGAGTATCCTCTCCGGGAGTCCCACACACTCCGACACTCTTCATGTCCTTCATGTCTGCCGTCCGCCCCATTTCGCTCGCCTATTCCGTGGACGCCGACGACGCGTTCATGTTCCACGCGCTCCGGCATGGGCGTATCGACACCGAAGGCCTGACGTTCACGCACCGGCGCGACCACACGGCGGCGCTCAACGCCTTGGCGGGCGAAGGCGGGGCAGACGTCGTCGCCGTCTCGCTCGGCGCGTATCCGGCGCTCGCGGGCGCGTACCAACTCCTGCCACACGGCGCGTCCGTAGGGCGCGGCTTCGGGCCCGTCGTCGTCGCGCGGCGGCCCATGGCGCCGGGCGAGCTCGCGGGCGCGCGCGTCGGCATCCCCGGCGCCTCGACGACCGCGTGGCTCGTCCTGCGGCTCATCCAACCCGCCGCGAAGGGCATCGAGCTCCCCATCTTCCCATTCGCGCGCATCTTCGAGGCGCTCGAGGGCGGCGAGGTCGACGCGGCCCTGCTCATTCACGAAGGCCGCCTCCTCTACCCGCAGCGCGGGCTGCACAAGGTCGTCGACCTCGGCGAGTGGTGGCAGGCCGAGGCCAAGCTGCCGCTGCCGCTCGGCGTGAACATCATTCGCCGCGCGCTCGGACCGGACGCGGTGACGCGCGTCTCGCGCGTGCTGCGCGCGAGCATCGCCTGGGCGCTCGTCAACAGGGAGGAGATCATCGCCGTCATCGCAGCGGAGGATCGGGGCGAAGAAGCCCTGTCCAAGCCGCAGGTTATCGATCACTATCTCAACCTTTACGCGAATCATGACACGGCCGCGATCGCCGACGACGCGCGGCGCGCTGTCGACGTCCTGTTCGCGCGCGCGCAGCGTGCCGGGCTCGTGGGTGCGCGCGTCGTAGCAGACTGGTCGGACTGAGCCGGCGGGTGCGACTCAGGCGGCGCGGCCGCGCAGGAGCGACCACACGAGGTGGCAGGCGGCGCGCGCGGCGGCGAGGTGGTTGGCGCGCCACTCGGCGTGCGCCCTCGGGCCGACGACGTTCGAGACGCCGAGAACGACGGCGAAAGGGACGCGCGCCGTGCTCGCGGCGCGCGCCACCGCGAAGGCCTCGAGGTTCTCGAGCGCGGCTCCCGTCGCGGCGATGCGCCGCGCGAGCGCCGCGGCGTGCGTGATGGCCAGCGGGCAGGCCACGCGCGCCACGGGCGTCGCGGCGCCGTCGGCGCCGGGGCGCGCAAGACGATCGCGCAGCGCGGGCGTCGCCTCCGCCGTCGCGACGAGGGGCGCGGGGTGATAGGCGTCGCCGCGCAGCGTGGCCGTCGACACGAGGCGCAGCTCGCCCGCGACCGCCGCCGCGCCGATCGTGAACGTGCGCGCCGCGCCCGGGTAGACGCCGGCCGTCCCGACGAAGATCACGCGCCGCGGGCGGAGGCGCGCGATGGCGTTCGCCGCGCCGACCGCTGCGTCGACGGTGCCGACGCCAATCGCCTCCAGCGCGACGTCGCGGGCGCCCCTCCGCGACGCGCGCAGGAGACGCCGCAGCGGCGCAACCTCCGGGTCCCACGCCGACACGACGAGCGTTCCCACCTTCGAAGACATGCGCGCACTCTATCAGCTCACTTCCAGTGGCCGGTGAGGCCAAAGAGGACCGGCGCGGGGCCGCCGTCGGGCGAGGCAGGCAGGGTCACGCCTCGCCGAACCGGCCCGACGGGCCGCCGTCGTGCCGCGCGGTGTTCGGTTTTGAACAGCGGGCGTCTTTCTCTCGACGGTCCTGCCGCGGGGGCCGCGGGAAACTATGTTAAGGTCCGGCATCCAATATCCGCCGCAACCGCGCGGAACCCGCAACCAATCCCAGGGAGGGCTTCAGATGAGCCTGGTCACGAAGAAGGCACCCGACTTCACCACCGAGGCCGTCGTGAGCGACGGCGACTTCAAGACGATCTCGCTGTCGGATTACAAGGGCAAGTACGTCGTGTTGTTCTTCTATCCCGCGGACTTCACGTTCATCTGTCCGACCGAGATCCAAGAGTTCTCGCGGCGCAACGAGGAGTTCAAGGCCGCCAACTGCGTGATCCTCGGCTGCTCGACGGACTCCAAGCACTCGCACAAGGCGTGGATCAAGAACGGTCTCGGGCCGCTCAACCACCCGCTGCTCGCCGACTTCAACAAGACCATCGCGCGCGACTACGAGGCGCTCATGGACAACGGCATGGCGCTGCGCGCGACCATCATCATCGACCCGAACGGCGTCGTGCAACACGCGTCTTACAACGCCGACCTGCTCGGCCGCTCGGTGGCGGAGACGCTCCGCCTCGTGCAGGCCGTCCAGACCGGGGAGCGCTGTCCCGTCGAGTGGAAGCCGGGCGCGAAGACGCTGGGCAAGCCGGCGTAAACTTTCCTCCGCGCCGAGGACCGACTATCGTGCGGTCCTCGGCCGTGACGACGCACCGCTCGACTCGACCTCGCGCGACGGCTGGTCCGCGCGCCGCCGCGGGTCTCCTCGCGACGCTGGCCTTCTGCGCGGCGGCGGGCTGCGATCTGCCCGCGGAGCCGCGGCATCCGAAGCTCCTCACGCTGGCGGGCCTCGAGGCGCTCGCTGACCCGATGAATCCGGACGCGACCTTCGCCGAGGACAGCGGCGTTCCCGGCGGCCTGCGCGTGCGCGACTACGTCACGAAGGACGACGCCGGGTATCACCTCACGCTGCGCGAGACGTGGACGGAACAGTATCGCTCGGCCTACGTCACGGCCGAGGTGTGGACCGGGTTCGACGAGGTCTGGCTGCAGCCGGTTTACGCGCCGATCACCGGCTTCGTCGACGGCGTTCCCGCGAAGCTCGTCGACCCGGCCAAGGGCGGCTGGAGCCCCATCTTCTCGGTGGGCGCAGGCAGCGCGTTCTACAGCCCGTTCTGGCAGGTCCGCTACTTCCAGGTACCCGACGGCACGGACCCCGCCGCGTTCACGTCGGCGCGTCAGGTGATCGATTCGGGCTTGCCGCTCATCCAGGGGCCGGCGCGCGTGCTGTCGCTCGTGCCGGGCGCGGTCGGGCTGCCGCAGACGGCGGCGGGCTCGGGTCAGGAGATCGGCGGGCCCCAGGGCGTTGGCTCCGGATTTCTCGACGGCCAGCCGGTCTCGTTTCTCGACTTTGGCGCGGACACCTTCTCGTGGAATGGAGATCTGGTCATCGACGAGACGCCCCTCTTCGTGCTGGTGTACCGCGACGCCGGCGGCAACTTGGCGAGGATGAACGTGCCGACGGTGGCCGGCACGGGCCCGCTCTACGCGAATCGCCCGCCCAAGATCGTGGATGGCGTTCCCCGCTACGGCGCGTACTGGCGTCTCTACACGGTCGAGGTGCCTCCCACGGCACGCATCTTCGCGCCCCCGACGCTCTTCGTGGCAGAAAGCGCCGACTATCCCATGGCGCTCGTCGGTAGCAGCTACGGCCAGGACATCATCGACACCGGCAAGGATGGCGTCGCGCCGTGGCTGGGACGCGTGGCCTTGAACGCGATCGGCGCCGCCGACGGCTCGACGAAGAGCTGCTTCGATTCGTACAAGCAGATCGACACCGTCGAATACGGGAACACGGTGCCCGACCCCTGCGTCTGGCTCGACTCCCAAGCGGCCATCGAGCAGCTGATGCCGCACGAGGCGATCAAGAGGACCGACGTCCTCGTGACGTGTCCCTTCGTCTCGTACCACGACGCCGCGGTGACTCCTTGAGAGGGGGGGCGCTGGCCTTCGCCTTGGCGGCCGTCCTCGCGTCACGCGCGACCGTCGGGCGTGCGCAAACGGCGGACCCTTCGAGCGGGATGGCCGGCGACGAGGTCCCATCCGAAAACGACAGCGACGGCTATACGCCGCCCGCGGGCACGGCCGCGACGCCGGCCCTCGTTCTGGGCGGCTACGTCGACATCGGCTACGCGCGCGCCCAGGGCGACGGCACGAGCTATCCGCCCGGCGACACGCGCCTGCCCGCCGACTACGGCGTCGACACGTTCGCGACCGCCGTCAACTCGCGCGGCGACGTCGCGTCCACCGACTCGCGCGGGCTCTTCACGAACGGCTTTTTGCCGCACTCGGTGGGCATCGGCGGCCGTCCCTCGTTCCTCGTCAACACCGTCGCCGTCGACTTGAAGTACACGCCGCCGTCGGCGCCGCTCATGTTCTTCACGCGCCTCCTCGCGTTGCCTCGCTTCTCCGCGACGGGCGACGCGACGCGCGTGCTCGTCGAGCAAGCCTTCGGGCGCGTCGTGCCGTTCGACTCGCTCGAGCTCGCGCTCGCCGTCGGCAAGTTCGACTCGGTCTTCGGCATCGAATATCTCGACAACGAGGCCAACATCCGCACGGGCATCACGCCGTCGCTCGTCGCGCGCTACACGACGGGGCAGTCGGTGGGCGCGAAGCTCTTCTACCGGCTGCAGCTCGCGCCGCTCTGGTCGGCGCTCAGCATCAACGCCGCGGCTACCAACAGCGGCACCTTCGTCGATGCCCTGCAGACCCCCGACGTCAGCCTCACGGGCGTCCCCGTCGGGTCGGTGCGCGTCGGTTACGAGCTCAACCTGCCGACGGTGCAGGTCAAGCTCGGCGGCTCCGGCATGTACGGCGCGCGCAACGATCAGAGTGACCGCTCCGCGCGCCAGCACGCCCTGGGCGCCGACCTGCGCGTCGCGCTCTTCGGCATCTACTTGAACGCCGAGGTGATCAAGGTCGACGAGGACGCGGGCGGCCCCAAGACGAATGACAGCGGTCAGTTCATGCTCGCATCGGAGTTTCACGGCCGCGGGTTCTACGGCCAGCTCGCTTACGCCGTCGCCGTCGACGCAGGCCCGCTGCACAAGGTCACGCCGTACGTCCGCTACGAGCAGCGGCACGCCTGGTTCGAGGGCTTCACGCCGCTCACCGTGGATCGCGTCACGGCCGGCCTGCGCGTCGACCTGTGGGACTCGCTGATCGTCAAGGCCGAGGTGCTCGTCAACCGCGAGCTCGCGGGCGCGCCCAACGTCGCCAATAACGTCGAAACGACTTCCGTCGTATACAGCTGGTGACGAGGGAGGCCATGCTCACATCGCTCACACGCCCGTCGCGTCGGCCCACGTCGCGCTTCTCTTTACCCGGGGTCCTCGTGGTCGCGGCCACGCTGTCTTCGCTGCTGTCTTGGGTCGCGCCCGTCGCGGCCGCCGCGCACGGCTCGGGCCGCGAGTGGCTGGGCGAGGAGATGCCGCTGCCGCTCGCCGTCAAGACGCCGCAGGATCTGGCCGTCAAGATCGTCGCCGAGAAGCAGTACCTCATCTTCAACCTGCTCGCGGGTGGCAAGGTCGCCTGGGACGCGGGCGACTTCGCGACGGCGGCCACGAAGTGGGAGACCCTCCTGCGCGTCCCGGGCATCGATCCCGAGATCGAGCGCGTCATCCGCCCGCTCGCCCTCGCGGCGCGCGAGCGAGCCGGCGGTCAGGCCGCGGCGCCTGCGCCCGCCCGCGGACCCGGCGTTCCTGCGCCCGCGAACGCCACGGCGCCCGCGGCGCCGCCGGTGCGCGCGCGCATCGTGCCCGTGGCCGTGAGCGGAACGGTCGCGGGCGGCGGGACGGCGGGCCCCGGCGGCGCTGTCGTCTGGCTCAAGCGCGCGAACGGCGAGACGCCACGCCCCGCGCCAGCGCACGGCAAGGTCATCAGCCAGAAGGGGAAGGCCTTCGTGCCCCACGTCCTCGCCGTTCCCGTCGGCACGAAGGTCGACTTCCGCAACGAGGACACCATCTACCACAACGTTTTTTCGCTCACGAAGCCCAACGACTTCGACACGGGCCTCTACAAGCAGGGCGGCGTGTACGAGCAGACGTTCAAGAAGCCCGGGGCCGTCCAGCTCCTCTGCAACATCCACTCGTCGATGATCGGCTACGTGTACGTCGTCGACTCGCCGTACTACGCGCAGGCCGACGGCTCGGGCGCCTTCACGATCAAGGGAGTCCCGCCCGGCGAGTACGACGTCGAGGTCTGGCACGAGGGGGCGTCGACGACGACGAAGGTGCGCGTCACCGTGGGCGTCGAGGGGGTGCGCGGCCTCGAGCTGCGTGTGGGCGGCGACCGCCGGCCTCCGGCGTTCGTGCCGGACAAGTCGGGCAAGCCGCGCCAGTCGCAGCTCGGGTACTAGGCCGCTCGGGGTGGGCGCTCGCTCGCCTACGGCTCGCATCGGGCTGATTCGTTGCTCGCGTGTCGCGGCGTCGGTGCAGGCGGTAGCTGACCGGACCCCCGAAGCGAGCGGAGCGGTGGAGGATCAGAGGTGGGCAGTAGCCAGCAGCCAGGTGGTCGCCGCGCTGGCAACCGCCTCGAGCTGGGCGAGGTGTTGGGGGAAGAGGTGCGAGGAGTCGTCGACGACCCAGAGCTTCTTCGGCGCGGCCATGGTCGCGAAGGCCGCCTCGATCGCGTCTCGGCCGCCGTACTCGTCGTCGGCGCCTTGAATGATGGCCTTTGGTTTTTCGCACGCGTCGAGGAAGTGGTAGTCGAACATGCGCAGCGCCAGGCCGATGCCGAGGAGCTTCTCGATGCGCGCGTCGCGCGCACCGACGGTGAGGCCGACGCGCGCGCCGAACGAGAAGCCGGCCATCCACAGCGGCAGGCCGGGGTAACGCTGGGCCAGCAGATCGACGGCCGCGAGAGCGTCCTCCTGCTCGCCGGTGTCTCCGTCGTATCGGCCCGTCGACGCGCCGACGCCGCGAAAGTTGAAACGCAGCACGACGAGGCCCGCTTCGTTGAGCGCCTTGGCGGCGCGGTAGACGACGTTATTGTTCATCGTGCCGCCGCCGAGGGGGTGCGGGTGGCAGACGACGGCGGCCGCCACGGGTGATGCGGGCTCCTTCAGGATCGCCTCGAGCTGCCCGTGGGCGACGGAGATCGCGAGCTTGCCCGACGGAGAGGGCGAGGTGGACGTGGGCGGCGAGGTCGACATAGCGGCTCAGTTCGCGACGCAATGGGCGACGGCGCCCTTCGGCGCGCACGTGCCCGCGGGCGCGCAGTCCGCTTGCGACGCGCAGGAGCGCGGCGCGCAAAAAGTGACCATAGGGGCGGGAGGCGAAATCGAGAAGCCCAGCAAGCCCGTGCCCGCGGCAGGCTGGCAGGCGAGCAAGGGATCGCGCGTGCAAGTCACGCTCGACGAGCAGCTCGCGAGGCAGAGCGCGCGCCCGTCGCCAAAAGTCGCGCACGCAGCGCCAGGTGGGCAGCCGGCGCCGGCCGCGCAGCTCGCGCTGCACAGCCCGACCGCGCCCAGGTCGGCGCAGAGGCCCGCGGCGCAGAGGCCGTCGTCGAGCCGATTCTGGGCGTCGCGACACGAGTCTCCGACGCTGCGGAAATAGGGCGGGACGCAGACGCTCGCCCACGATCCGGCCATCCCGGGCAGCGCGCGGCACACGAGGCCGGTGGCGCACTCGGCGTCGCCAGAGCACGCCGCGAGGCAGAGCGCCGTCGGTGTCGCGTTCGACGCGCCGGCCTCGTTCGCTGGGCGGTCACTCGACGAGGCCGCGTCCGTGGCGCCGCCCGCGTCGGCGCGGCTGGCGTCGCTCGTGTCGACCGTGGCGTCGCTCGCGTCGGCCGTGGCGTCGCTCGCGTCGGTCGTGGCGTCACTCGTGGCGTCCACCGGCGGCGCGTCGGGGCCGTCGCTCGCGACTTCGCTCGGACGATCGCTCGATCCGTCCGTGTCGCTCGCGTCCGCCCCGGCGTCGGCGGCGAGCGCGACGGCGACGGTCGGCACGACGACGCGCGCGCAGGTGGCGCCCGTCCCGCAAGCGGCCGCAGCGCACGCGCTCGTGCAGACGCCACGCCTGAAAGAGTCTCCGCAGCCCGCGCTCTGGCCGCACAAGCAGAAGAGTCCCGCGGCGCATTGCGCGTCGACGTCGCAGAGAGCGCCCGTCGAGGCCGCCGTGACCTGGACGTACCGGGCGTGTTGCCGCGACACACTCCCAACCGCGCCCTCGGCGGCGAGCGCGACGTCGTACGCCCCGGGCAGGACATAAGTGTGCGTGGGGGCGCGCTCCGTCGACGGCGCGCTGCCGTCGCCGAAGGTCCAGAGGAAACGCGTCAGGGCGGCCGAGCTCACGGGCGAGAACGTCAGCGTGAGCGGAGGCGTGCCCGTGCACGGCGCCACGCCGCCGTCGAAGTCCGTCGCGTTCGCGTCGGTGCGTGCGCAGCCCGTGGCCGCGAAATCGAGCGCGAGCGTTCCCAGGACGTCGGCCGCGGACCCGTCACCCGCGGACGCGTCGAGACCGCCGCCCGGAGCGGACGGCGTCGAATGACACGCGGGCAACGTCGACAGGACGAGCCACGTGAGCAAGGAGGAGCCGGCGAGGCGGCGGGGGACCATCGCCGCCAGCGTCACCCGCGGCGTTCGCGCGAGTCAAGCCGACGTCGGGATGGGCCGGCTGGGCGGCTCTTCGGAGCGGCGGTCGGCGACGGCGGCGAGCGCGCTGGCCGCGGCCACGAGGCGCGACGAGATCTCGCCGGGCTCGGCGAACGACAGACCGATGCGTCGGACCGAGGGGACGACGTTCTTGACGATGACCTCGAGCGCCGGCTGACCCGAGAGCTGACCGAAGCGCAGCCAGCCGCGGTCGCCCGCCCGCAGATCGGTGAAGACCTCGATGGCGGCCCCCGTGAACGAAACGTCGAGCACGCGCACGTCGGCGCGGCGCCCCTCGAGCTCGAGGCTCGCGGCCCAGTCGACCGGATAACGGGGGAAGAGGCGCAGGTAGGTGCGCAGGTCGACGGGCAACGGTCCCTGCCTGACCACCGGCGACGCGTCCGTCCCCAGCTCACAGGCGTCGTCCGAGACGATGCCCTCCATGAGGAGCGCCTCGGCCATGCTGTGGAACGCGCGCACGTTCTCGTCGAGGCCGCGTCGCGCGAGCAGCGGGCGTTGCGCCGTGACCGATTGCGCGATGCGCTCGCTGCCGCGCAGGCACCCGAGGACGGGCAGCGGGATGCCGAGGTGGTCGCGCACGAGGCGCGAGAACGCGTGGAATGCCTCCGCCTCCTCGGGCGTGCGCGTGTTGTTGCCGACGAGGCGCCCGCGGAAGCGCGCGAGCGCCTCGCGCGCGCCGTCGCCGTACAGGGACTCAGCCCGCAGCGAGGCGCTCTTGAGGAAGGCGAACGAGGTCTCGATGGCAGAGCCTGAGGGTCCCGAAACAATTACACGCAGCGCGCGCGCCGAGAAGAAGTCGAGCAGGTCCTCCCGATTGTCGGTGCCCACGTCGACGACGACGACGTCCCCGTCGAGCTGGGAGAACTCGGCCATCAGGGCGCGCTTCTGCGCGGCGGGCAGCGCGCGCCCCGGCCCGGGCGTCGCGCCCGTCACGAGGTGGAGATTGCGGATGCCGGTCGCCGTCAGCGACGCCTCGAGCGTCTCGATCTTGCGGTCGAGCCAGGCCTGCACGCCCGGCAGAGGCCGCTTGATGCCGAAGAGCGCCTGCTGGCTCGCGGACGCGAGATCGAGGTCGACGAGCACGACGTGCGGCCCGAGGCCCGCGAGCGCGATCGCCAGGTTCGAGGCGACGACGCTCTTGCCGACGCCAGGGCTCGCGGCGCCCACGGCGATGACACGCGCCACGCGGCGCTTGCCGAGGGGCGGCCGCCAGCGGCTGCTACCCATGAGCCTCACCCGCGAGACGACGCCCCTCGCCGGAGCGGCCGCGGTTTGCACAGAGCGGCCGCCCGGACCCCGGGAACCTTCACCCATTCGTGTCTGTCCTCCGGTCCAAGTGCGTCGGAGGGTGTCTCGTCGTTTACAGGGGCTTCCTAAAGGCCCCGGGGGCAGCTTCCGATGTCAGGGTCATGACATCGAGAGACGGGGCCGAGGCGGCCTGGGCGAGCTTGCCGAGCGCGACCGACGACGTTCACGCCGACGGGGGCACGTCGATCCACGCGGAGCACGCCATCGGACACGGCACGCCAGAGCCGATCGTCGCTCTGCCGGTCGACCTGGCGACCATGCTGAGGCAGATCGAGAACGCCTACATCAACGCGGCGCTGACTCAGACGCGTTGCAACAAGAAGGAAGCCGCGAAGCTCCTGGGCATGGGCCGCACGACCCTCGTCGAGAAGCTCCGGCGACGCACGGCCGCGTCACGCGCTTAGCGCGAGCCCTGGCGCCGACCGACTGCGCGGCGCCGCGACTCTGGTAGTCTCAGGGCGCGTGAGCGCCTCGACGAAGACGTCCACTCTCGCGGGATGGGGTCGCATGCCCGTCGTGCCTGGCGTCGAGCGGCGCTCGGAGGACTTGGGCGCGATCTCGCGGGCGACCCACCTTTCGCGCGGGCTCGGGCGGTCTTACGGCGACTCGTCGCTGCCGGCTGCTGGAGATCTCGAGGTGGCGTCGACGGTGCTGGGCGACCGCATCCTCTCGTTCGATGAGCAGTCCGGCGTTATGCGCGCCGAGGCTGGCCTTTCCTTGCGCGACATCTATCGCAGCCTCCTGCCGCGCGGTTGGTTTACGCCGGTCACGCCGGGCACACAGTTCGTCACCTTGGGCGGCATGGTGGCCGCCGACGTGCACGGCAAGAACCACCACGTCGAAGGCTGCTTCGGCGCTCACATCACCGAGCTTCTGGTGCGCGTCGCCGACGGCCGACTCGTGACCTGCTCGCCCACTGTCGAGCGAGACCTGT
>DASZFV010000133.1:0-3953 GCA_035939455.1 Polyangia bacterium | reverse complement strand
CGTGAGCAGGCGCCGCGCGAGCTCGGCGGCGGCGGCGGGCTCGAGCGCCGGCAACGTCATCTCCTGGCGCCGCGCCGCGCGGCCCGCCCAGGCCGTGCGCCCGCGCCCGAAGGTCGGCCGTCCCACGACGCAGATCCAGATCGGGCAGGCCGCCTCCTTCAACGTGGCGTACTCGAGCGCGTCGAGCGCCGTCTCGTCGACGAAGTGCGCGTCCTCGACGACGACCGCGAGCGGCCGGCGGCGCGACATGAGGCGCAGGGCCTCGCCCGCCGCGCGCGCCGCGCCCGAGCGCAGCGCGCCGGGCGCAGCGGCGTATACGCGCAACTCCGGGTGCTCGGGCGGAGCCCACCCCATGACGACGGCGACACCGGCCCAGCACTCCTTGGCCATCTCGGCGCCGAGCGCCTCGGTGAGGAGAGCGCGGCCGAAGTCCGCGGGCACGGTCTCGGGCAGCGAGAGCGCGCGCATGAAGATCTCGCGCGCCGTCTGCCCCGAGCCGCCGCCCAGCACTTCCTTGGCGCGGACAAAGATCGTCTGCACCCTGGGCAGCACCTCGAGGTGCTGGACGAGCATCTGCGCGAGGTGCGTCTTGCCGTAGCCCGCCTCGCCGAGGAGCGTCACGATCGTGGGCGTCGCGCCGCCCGTCGAGGCGCGCATCGACTCGAGCAGCGTGCGCAGGAGGTCGTCGCGCCCCACGAGCGGAGCGACGCCCATGCGCGTCGTCGTCTTCTCCGACGCCTGCGTGACCTTCTTGAGGAGCATGACGCCTGCCCGCGAGGGCACCGGGTCGGTGGGAACGTCGGGCAGCACCTCGACGGCGGCGGCCGAGAGCAGCACCCCCGGCGGATCGGCCTCGCCCGGGAACTGCTCCTTCTTGGAGAAGAGCGGGCTCTGGTAGCGGCGCGTGCCGTCGGGCCGCGCCTGGATCGACACCTGCGCCAGGTCGACAAGGGCGTGGCTGCAGAGGCCGCGCCCCACGAACATCTCGCCCGCGTTGGCCGCCGCGCGCGTCGGGTTGTCGCCGAGCTCGTGGCCGAAGGCCAGGACGTACTGCGTGCCGGCCGCGTTCGCGAGCTGCGCGCCCACGCCCGCCATGGCCTCGCGCACGTCGGCGACCGGCCTCTTCGTCTCGAAGAACAGCAGCGCGACGGCGCGACGCTCGCGCGCGGGCGGCGCCGGCTTGACCGCCGCGGCCGCGGGCTTGGCGGCGGCCTCGGCCGCCCCGGAAGTGGGCGCGACGTCGGCGCCGACCGCCTGCTGCGCCTCGAGGAGGCGCGCCCGCTCGGCGACGATCCCGGCCTGCACCGCCCTGCGCAGCTCGGTGGCGCTCGCGGGGCGCCGCGCCGGATCCTTGGCCAGGCAGCGCATGATCGCCTCCTCGAGCGGCACGGCGATCGCGATGCGCCGCCCGAGCGCCGCCGGGCGGCGGCTGCGGTGGTTCTGCTGGACCTCGGCGGCCTTGCCCCAAAAGGGCGGACCGCCCGCGAGCATCTCGTAGAAGATCACGCCGAGCGCATAGAGGTCGCTGCGCGCGTCGATGTCGGAGCGCCCCTCGCACTGCTCGGGCGACATGTACTCGGGCGTGCCCGCGGGCGCCTCCTCCTTGGTGTCGTCGGCGGGCTTGCCCACCTTCCGCACGAGGCCGAAGTCGAAGAGCTTGGCGCCGAAGGACTCGTCGACGAAGACGTTCTCGGGTTTGAGGTCGCAGTGAACGAGGTTCTTGCCGTGAGCGACCTCCATGATCTCGAGCATCGGGATGGCGGCGCGCGCGAAGTCCTCGAGCGGCACGGGCCCGTCGAGGGCCGTCATGACGTCGGCGAGGATGGGCGCCTTGACGAAGTCCATGACGACATAGACGGCCCCGTCGGGGAGCCGGCCGCTGTCGTAGACCGCCGGCACGTGGGGCACGCCCACGGCGATGAGCGCCTCGGCCTCGCGCGCCAGGCTTTCGCCCGCGGACGCGTTGTCGGCGCGCGCGACCTTGATGGCGCAGAGCTTACCGTCCGACACGCGCTCGGCCTGGAAGACGGCGCCGAAGCCACCCTGCCCGAGGAGCTTCTTGACGCGGAACGCAGCGAGCTCGGGAGGGGCGACGACGAAGGGCGTAGGGGCGTCCTCGGTCGCGGGGGGCGCCGGGGGAGGCGCTCCGTGCGTCAGGCACTTGGGCGCGCCGTCACGCAGGCGCTTGCCACAGCTCGGACAGCGGATCATGGGCCCCCATATCGTATCACGCGCGCCTCGCGCCTCCGAGCCGTCCCTCCGTCTAGATTGCTGTCTGGCTTGCCGTCTAGACTGTCCGCGCCGTCAGAGATCGGACACGGTCCCGATCGCGTCGCCCCCGGCCTCGCCCCCAGCCCGCCGTCCATGACACCAGAATCACCGAAATTGTCCCACAATTCCAAAGAATCGCTCCTTCTTCCCATCGATGCGGCGCTGCCCGAGATCGTCGCGGCCCTGCGGGAGGCGCCCTCGCTCGTCGTCGAGGCGCCCCCGGGCGCTGGGAAGACCACCCGCGTCCCCCGGGCCCTCCTCGAGGCCGGCGTCGTCGCCGGCGAGATCTGGGTGCTCGAGCCGCGGCGGCTGCCGGCCCGCCTCGCCGCCGAGCGCGTCGCGCAGGAGCTGGGCGAGCGCGTGGGCGAGACGGTGGGATACACGGTGCGCTTCGACGACGTGTCCTCGGCGCGCACGCGCCTGCGCTTCGTGACCGAGGGCCTCCTGACGCGCCGGCTCCTCTCCGACTCGAGGCTCTCGGGCATCGGCGCCGTCGTGCTCGACGAGATCCACGAGCGCCACGTCGCGACCGATCTCGGCCTCGCGCTCTTGCGGCGGCTCCAGCGCGGAGCGCGGCCCGACCTACGCGTCTGCGCGATGTCCGCGACGCTCGAGGCCGAGCCGCTGCGCGCGTTCCTCGGCGATTGCGCGGCCGTGCGCAGCGAGGGCCGCCTGCACCCGATCGAGATCGAGCATCTCGAGGCTGCCGACGAGCGGCCGCTGCACCAGCAGGTCACGGGCTCCGTGCGGCGCCTCGTGCGCGAAGGGCTCGCGGGCGACGTGCTGGTCTTTCTCCCGGGCGCCGCCGAGATCCGACGCGCCCAAGAGACGCTCCTCGCGGCGCCTGGCACGGGCGAGCTCGTGGTCCTGCCGCTGCACGGGGAGCTCACGCTCGAGGAGCAAACACGGGCCGTGCGGCCCGATCCGGCGCGGCGCAAGATCATCCTGTCGACGAACGTCGCCGAGTCGTCGATCACCGTCGAGGGCGTCGTGGCCGTCGTCGACTCGGGCCTCGCGCGCGTGGCGGCGCACTCGCCCTGGACGGGTCTGCCGACGCTCGCCGTCGCCAAGGTGAGCCGCGCCTCCGCCGCGCAGCGCGCGGGGCGCGCGGGCCGCACGCGGCCGGGGCGCGCGCTGCGCCTCTACACGCGCCACGATCACGACGCGCGGCACGCGTACGACCCGCCGGAGCTCGCGCGCGCCGATCTCGCCGACACGCTGCTCACGCTCGCGGCGCTCGACGTTGGTCCCATCGCCGACTTCCCCTGGTACGAGGCGCCGCCTGCGGCGGCGCTCGGCGCGGCGCGCCACCTCCTGCACGCGCTCGGCGCGCTCGATGAGCGTGACGGGCTCACGCCGCTCGGGCGCCGCATGGCGCGGCTGCCCGTGCATCCCCGTCTCGCGCGCCTGGTCTGCGAGGGCGAGGCGCGCGGCGCGGGGCCCGCCGCCTGTCTCGTCGCGGCGCTGCTCTCGGAGCGCGACATCCGCCGCGGCGCGCGCGCGTCGTTCGGCCGCGGCGGGCGGCGCGGCGACGGCGAGAGCGGCGAGCTCCTCGATCTCGTCGATCTCTATCGCCGGGCCGAGGCCGCGCGTTTTCGGTCGGACGCCCTGCGCTCCCTCGAGCTCGACGGGCGCGCCGTCGAGGCGGTGTCGCGCGCCGCGCGTCACCTTGCAGCGGCCCT
>DASZFV010000132.1:0-4253 GCA_035939455.1 Polyangia bacterium | reverse complement strand
CACCTTGTCGCAGAACGTGCTGCGCGCCATCGAGAGAGCGCGCGCCGCCTGCCGCCGGCTACCGGCGTTGCGCCGAAGGGCCCACGAGAGCACCTCCCGTTCGATCTCGTCGAAGCTGCGGCCCACGAGCTGGAGCGCGTCGCCCTCCAGGTCGACAGGCCGCGGGACGGGCGCCGGCGCCGAGGCCAGGAACGGCGGCGTCTCCTCCTCTCCGACGCGGAACGGCGCGGACGCACAGAGCTCCAGGTCAGCCTCGCCGATGCTGTCGCGCGTGAGGACGGCGGCCCGACGCACGACGTTGCGCAGCTCCCGCACGTTGCCGTGCCAGCGCGCCGCGCGCAGCGCCGCCAGGGCGCCGACGTCGAGCCGCCGCGGCCCCACCTCGGGCTCGATCTCGCGCAAGAAATGCAGCGCGAGCAGCGGCACGTCGTCGCGGCGCGCCCGGAGGGGAGGCAGCGCGAGGTGGAGACCGGCGAGGCGGTAGTAGAGATCCTCTCGGAAGGCGCGCCGCGCGACCTCGCCCTCCAGGTCGCGCAGCGTCATGGCGACGACGCGTACGCGCACGGCGGTCTCTCCCGAGCCGCCCACGCGGCGCAGGCGGCCTGCCTCGAGGACGCGCAGGAGCTTCGGTTGCAGCTCGAGCGGCAACTCGCCGATCTCGTCGAGCACGAGGGTGCCGCCCGACGCTTCCTCGAACCAGCCGGCGCGGCGCGCGGCGGCGCCCGTGAAGGCGCCGCGCTCGTGCCCGAACAGCTCGCTCTCCGCGAGCTCGCGCGGCAAGGCCCCGCAATTCACTGCCACGAACGGGCCCATGGGCGTGGGCCCGAGTTCGTGGAGCGCGCGCGCCAGGAGCTCCTTGCCGGTGCCGCTCTCGCCCGTGACGAGGATGGGCATCATCGTGGGGGCCACGCGGGCCGCGCGGGCGAGCACGGCGCGCAACGCGGGATCCTCGCCGATGATGGCCGCGAGGGCGGCGCCGCGAAGTGAGCTGGACATGCGCTCCTTGTCGGCGCGCGGCGCGCGCGGTTGCGCCCCCGCCGCGCTTCGTTTATTTGGGCTTCTTCTATTGGGCTTCTTCGCCGGGGACGGCCGCCGCCGCGTCGGCGCCGGCGGCCGCCGGCTGATCGACCACGGGGGCGGGCGGCGCGGGCGGCGTGCCCCGCAGATTCGACGCCTGGACGTCGGGCGGCGGCGGCGGCTCGGGCGCCGGCGGCGCGGGCGGCGGCGGCGCGGGAGGAGGAGGAGGAGGCGGCGGCGGCGGCGAATTGTCGACGGCCGGCGGAGGCGGGGGGGGCGCCGCGGGCACGGGGGGCGGCGCGCCCGGCAGCGACGGCGCGAAGGAGGGCGCGCTGCCCGGCCGCCCGCCGGTCCGCGCGGCGATCGAGGGAGACGTGAACGGCGAGGTGGCCGACAGCGAGATCGACGGTGCGCCGAGCCGTCCGGCGATGCGCAGGCCATAGGCGCCGTCGGGGCGACGGCCCGACGCCCCCGCGACCTGCAGGATCGTCTGCACCGTGCTCGCCGACTTGAGGAACGCGTCCGACAGCTTGAAGCGAAGGTACGCGTTCACGATCGAGTTCACGAGCGGATCGCGCAGCGAAACGTCGCCCTCTAAGGAGATCTCGCCGTCTGGCGACTTCGACTCGATGCCCTTGAGCTTGGCCGTGCCGTTGTCGACGGCGATCTCGCCGCGCAGATCGCCAATGCGCACCTTCGGCAGGGTGAGCCCGCCACCCAGGAAGGCGTTGCCTTCGACCTTGAGCGGCGCCTTCCCGTCGCCCGCGGCGCAGCCCTCGCACAGAAAGGAGATCGTGCCCTTGGTGTTTGCGAAGCGGCCCGTCGCCGACGCGAGGTCGATGTCGAGCGTGAGCGTGCCAGAGACGGGCAGGTTGATCGTCTCGCGGATGCCGGGGACCTCGCTCATCTTGACGTCGCGCGCCGTGATCTCGAAACGAAACGCCTTCTTGCCCGCCGCGCCGCTCTGCGAGACCTCTACGCGGCCGCCGAACGCGTCGAGCGAGATCACGGTCGTCGGCGACGACGAGAAGAGCGCGCCCAAGATCGAGGTCGACACGCGCGCCCTCTCGATCAAAAACCGCGTCGGCTTCCCGGACGTGGGCCGCGTCTTGACGCGGATGTTCGTGAAGCTCACGCCCGCGCCCCAGCTCGGGCCCGCCGATTCGATCTCGACGTCGAAGCCCTGCGCGGCGGCCACGTTGATGGCGACCTCCTTGGCCCGGTCGTAGGGGAACCAGACGTAGAGCGCGACGATGAACACGAGGAGGAACGCGCCCACGCTGGTGCCGACGCGGCGCAGGCGGCGCAAGGTCTCTGGCGACGGTTTCTTCATCCGTTGATCCTCTCGGCCCTTGGCTTATTCCTTCTTGCTGGTGTCGCCCGCGCCGGGCTTCTTCTTGGTGACCTTCTCCTCGTGGATGCGCTCGAAGGCGGTCGCCGTCGCCTCGACGTCGAGCTTCTCGGCGTCCGAGAAGCGCCGCTTGAGCGAGAGGCGCGTGAAGACCACGAGGCGCGGGCCTGTCTCGAGGCGACGCAGGAATCGCGTGAGCGCCTGCAGCCCGACGTCGCGGATCTTGATGTCGACGTCGTGCTCGACGTACCGCCGGCCGGCGGGCGTCGTCGGGCGCTCGCTCGACTCGGCGATCTCGATGGCCTCGTCGTGCGCGGCCGCCTCGATGTCGCCGGTGAGCTGGGGCGGGTCCGCGCCGATGCGCGCCTCCTGCGCGGCGCTGCGTGTCTTCGCCTCGAGGTACTCGTCGCGATGCTTCGCGATCGCCGAGAGCGCCTCGCGGATGGCCGCGTTGTCGTCCTCGAGCTCGGAGACGCTGCTGAACACCCAGTACGTACCCACGACCGTGAGCAGGCCCAGGCTCGTGGCGACGAACACGACGAGCAAGCGGCGCTGGCGCGGCGCGAGGCGCTCCCATTCGGCCGTGAGATAGGCGAGCGGCCGGGCGGACGCGCGCCGCACGCCCTCACGGACCTTCGCGACCATGTCGGTGAGGGCGCTCATGACGTCCCCCTCCTCACGGACACCTCGAGGTGATGTTCAGGGTGAACTGCTTGCCGCCGCCCGACACCTCGGTGATGGCGCCCTTCGTGATCTCGTCGAAGCACTCGATGTCTTTGAACTTCGCCGCCATCTCGTCGACGGCCGCCCCCGAATCGACGGTGCCCTTGATGAACGTCTTCTTGGGGCGGATGTCGAGCTCGAGGATGTCGAGCTTGACGTGGTCGGCGGGCGGCGCGTGGCGCGAGATCTGATCGAGCACGTCATACGCGGTCGCCTTGGGCATCGGCGCGAGGTCCTCGCGGAAACCCTTCTTGAGGAGCTGCGCGACCTCGGGCGCGTCGTCGCGCGGCTGCCCGAACAGCTCCTGCGTCGCGACCTTGAGCTGCTTGTCGAGCTGCTTCTTCTCGTCGCCCAGGCTCGAGAGCTTGGCGCCCACGTCCACGCTCACGGCGAGGAAGATGGCGGCCGCGAGGCCCGCGATGTGCCAGGCGCGCTGGCGCAGCACGGAGAAGCTCGCGCGGTAGACGAACGGGCCGCGGCGGAAGTCGATCTCCTTCGAGCCGCGGCTCGCCGCGAGCGCGATCGCGGCGGCGAGCGCGTGCGACTCGGACTCGTCGCTCGTGGCGTTGGGCACGTCGACGACGCCGGCATCGTCTTCGTCGCCCGAGGAGCTGCGCGCGGCGAGCGCGGGGCGGATCGCGAGGAAGCGCGCCGGCAACCCGAGCTCCGCCTCGAGAAAAGGCAGCAGTCCGCGCAAGCGCCCTGTGCCCCCCGTGACGAGCAGCTCGTCGGCGTCGGTCCGCACCGCGCCGCGGAAGCTCGCCAGCGTCTGGCGCAGCTCGCGCACGAGCGGCTCGAGCGCCTGGCGCAGCACGGCGTCGAGCTTGGCGGCCAGCGGCGTCGGCGCGGGCGTGCCCGCGGGCAGGAGCGTCGCGTCCGAGCGCTTGGCTTGCTCCGCGCGGTCGAGGTCGGCCTCGAAGGCTTTGGCGATGGCCTGCGTGAGCTGTGCGCCTCCGCGCAGGATGGTCCGCGCGTACAGCGTCTCGCCCTCGCGAACGACGCAGACGTTCGTGCGGACGTGGCCGAGATCGAGGATGACGCGCACGCGCGGCAGCGACGCGCCCGCCTCTTCGTCCTCCGGGACGGCCGACCGGGGGAGGAGCGTGCGGTACACGACGGGCGCCGCGTAGAGCGCGCGCGGGTGCGTGCCCTTGGCCTCGTT
>DASZFV010000131.1:0-8002 GCA_035939455.1 Polyangia bacterium | reverse complement strand
CCATCCTGCGCATCGATGGCGACCTGCGGACGCTGTCCGATGTGCCACCGCTGTCACGAGAGTTCGTCCAGAGCCTGGCGATGTCGCTGCTCAACGATCGGCGGCGAGAGATCCTCGAGCGCACTGGCGACGTCGCGTTGTCAATCACGGCGGCCGACGGGTCCCGCCAGCGCCTGCACGTCTTGCAGCACCGCGGCGGCACGGCGGTCGCCGCCCGGCTCGTGCCCGCGCAGGCGCCAGACCTCGAGAAGCTGGACCTGCCGCCCGCCGTGAGCGCGCTCGTCGCGGCGGGTGCCGGCCTCGCGCTGGTCGCGGGCCCCGCCGGGTCGGGCAAGACGACGACGCTCGCCTCTCTCGTCGACCACCTCGGGGGCGAGCGCGCCTGTCACGTCATCACCATCGAGGATCCCGTCGAGATCGTGCTCAAGGACAGACGCAGCGTCGTCGTTCAGCGAGAGGTGGGCCTGGACGCTCCGACGACGGCGGCGGCGCTGCGCGCGGCCCTCCGCCAGGACGCCGACGTCGTCGTCGTGGGAGAGCTGCGCGACGCCGACGCCATCGACCTCGCGATCTTCGCCGCCGAGACGGGACGCCTCGTGCTGGCCGGGATCGCGGCGCGCGACGCCGTGAGCGCCCTCTCGCGCCTGCTCGAGCTCGGCGGCGCCGGCGATCGTTCCACGCTGCGGCCGCGCCTCGCGACGGTGCTGCGCGGGATCGTCGTGCAGCAGCTCGTGCCGCGCGCGGACGGCAAGGGACGCCGCGCCGTCGCGGAGCTGCTGCTCGTCGACGACGAGACGCGCCGCCTCCTGCGAGAGCCGGGGAGCGACACCCCGCTGCGGGCGGCCCTCCTGGCGGGGCGGCCGCCCGGCAGCCAGAGCTTCGACGCCACGCTCGTCGCCCTCGCGCGGGCGCGGCGCATCACCGCCGAGAGCGCCATCTCCCGCGCCACCGATCCGGCGGCCGTGCGCGCGCTGCTCACCCAAAGCCCACCGGACGCGACCAGTGGCTCGTCGGACGATGCCGCCGAAGAAGACGCTGTTGAGGACGACGCGGGGGCCGATTAGTCTTCGCGCACCCAATGCCCCCGACGCCCCCCAAGCTCTCCGCCGACGTCCGCCGCGCCTTCCTCGACTTCTTCAAGGCCCAGGGCCACCACGAGGTCGCGAGCTCGTCCCTGGTCCCGCAGGACGACCCGACGCTGCTCTTCGCAAACGCGGGTATGAACCAGTTTAAGGACTACTTCACCGGCAAGCGCGAGCTGGTCTTTTCGCGCGCGACGACGGCGCAGAAGTGCGTGCGCGCCGGCGGCAAGCACAACGACCTCGACAACGTCGGCCGCACGGCGCGCCACCACACGTTTTTCGAGATGCTCGGCAACTTCTCGTTCGGGGACTACTTCAAAGAGGAGGCAATCAACTTCGCCTTCGCTTTGTTGACGCGCGAATTCGCGATCGATCCGAAACGCCTCGTCTACACGGTCCACGAGGCCGACGACGAGGCGCGGCGGCTCTGGAAGAAGAGCGCCGGCGTCGGCGACGACCGCGTGATCCCACTCGGCGACAAGGACAACTTCTGGGCCATGGGCGAGACTGGCCCGTGCGGTCCCTCCAGCGAGATTCACTACCTCCAAGGTGACGACGTCCCCTGCGCGACCGAGGCCGCGGGCGGAACGTGCCACGGTCCCGCCTGCGACTGTGACCGCTGGGTCGAGATCTGGAACCTCGTCTTCATGCAGTTCGAGCAACTCGGCCCCCACAACCGCAGGCCGCTGCCCAAGCCTTCCGTCGACACGGGCATGGGCCTCGAGCGCCTGTGCGCCGTGCTCCAGGGCGTGCGGTCGAACTACGAGACGGATCTGTTGCGCCCACTCGTGGACCACGCCGTTGCGCTCTCGGGCAAGCCCTTCATCGCCTCCGACTACGAAGGCGCGAGCGTCTCGCTGCGCGCCTTCGCCGACCACGCGCGTGCCGCCGCGTTCCTCATCGCTGACGGCGTCTTCCCCGACAAGACGGGACGCGAGTACGTGCTGCGCCGGATCATGCGGCGGGCCGTCTATCACGGGTGGCTCCTGGGCATCAAAGAGCCATTCCTCGCGACGCTCGCGGCCGACGTCATCGCGAAGATGGATTCCGTCTACCCCGAGCTTGTCGAGCGCGCGAGCCTCATCAAGAAGATCTGCACCGAGGAGGAGACGCGCTTCCGCGAGACGCTCGGCCACGGCGAAATGCAACTTCGCGTTTGGACTCGCGCGCTGAACGCCAACCATGCGAACCGGGTCGTTCCAGGTCCGCTCGCGTTCTCCTTGTACGACACGTACGGGTTCCCACTAGACCTGACGCGAATCATCGCTGCCGAAGACGGTTGGTCGGTTGACGAGGCCGGCTTCGAGCGAGCCATGGCCGAACAGCGCGCGCGGAGCCAGTTCCACGGCTCGGGCGAGGTCGCCGTCGAGGCGGTGTTCCAGAAGGTCGCCGACCGCCTCCCGCCGACCAAGTTCCTCGGCTATCAGGCGACGACCGGGACGTCGAAGGTCGTGGCGCTCCTCTCCGACGGCGCCGAGGTGGAGACCGTGGGCCCGTTCTCGAAGCGCGTGGCCGTCGTGACGGCGGAGACGCCCTTCTACGGCGAGCAAGGCGGCCAGGTGGGCGACGCTGGTTTCCTTTCGACCGGCAAGGCCAAGCTGCGCGTGCTGGACGTCAGGCGCCCCGTCTCGACGCTGTGGGTTCATCTTTGCGAGGTGACGGAGGGCGAGCTGCGCGTCGGTGACACCGTCGAGCTCGTCGTCGACGCCGAGCGGCGTGACGCCATTCGCCGGAACCACTCGGCGACGCACCTTCTGCATTGGGCGCTGCGCAGCGTCTTGGGGGAGCACGTCACCCAGAAGGGCTCGCTCGTCGCGCCCGATCGCCTGCGCTTCGACTTCTCGCATTTCGCGCCACTCACGCTCGAGGAGAAGCGTCGGGTCGAGGGCCTCGTGAACGCGCGCGTGCGCGTTAACGCCGCCACCGACACCCAGGTGCTGCCCATCGCCGAGGCCAAGAAGGCCGGCGCCATCGCATTCTTCGGCGAGAAGTATGGCGACACCGTGCGCGTCGTCAGCATGGGCGAGTCAAAGGAGTTTTGCGGCGGCACGCACGTCGCGCGCACGGGCGACATCGCCGTCTTCGTGCTCACCTCCGAGAGCGGCGTCGCCCAGGGCGTGCGCCGCATCGAGGCCGTCACGGGCAAGGGGGCTCTCGGCCAGCTCTGGCGCCTCGAGGACGAGCTCGCGGCGGCCGGTGAAACGCTCTCGGCGGCGCCCTTCGAGGTCGGCGCCAAGGTCGCCAAGCTGCAAGAGGTCCTGCGCGAGCGCGACAAGGAGATCGAGAAGCTGCGCCGCAAGCTCGCCTCGGGCGGCGGCCGCGATCTGCTCGGCGAGGCGCGCGTCGTGGCCGGTGTGCGCGTCCTCGCGACGCGCGCCGATGTCGCCGACGCCAAGGCCCTGCGCGAGGTCGCCGACCAGCTTCGCGATAAGATGGGCTCGGGCGTCGTCGTGCTCGCCGGCGTCGAAGGAGACAAAATCGCGCTCGTCGCCATGGTGACCGCCGATCTGACGGCGAAGCTGAACGCCGGCAAGATCGTGAGCGCGGTGTCGAAGGACGTCGGCGGCAAGGGCGGCGGCCGCGCCGACATGGCCCAGGGCGGCGGCTCTCTCCCCGATCAGCTCGACGGGGCCCTCGCGCGCGTCGCCGATTTCGTACGGGAGGCGATGTGAGCGCAGGGGCGAAATCCGCCCCCCACCACGACGCCAAAACTCCCGCCAGAAATGACGATATTCTCGTCCTCGACGCTGCCGACGAGGGGACGACGCTGGCGGCGGCGCTGCGGCGGCACATGTCGGGGCGGAGCTGGGCCGACGTGCGGCGGCTCGTCGAGACCGGGAAGGTGCGCGTGAACGGCGAGCTCGTCGTCGAGCCGGCGGCCCGCGTGAGCGCCGGCGGTCGCCTGGCGATCGTCATGGCGGCGCCGCGTCCGCGCGCCGAAGTCGTCGGCTTCCGCGTCGCGTTCGAGGACGGTCACCTCGTCGTCATCGAAAAGCCCGCGGGCGTGATGAGCGTGCCTTACGAGCGCAAGGACGCTGGCACGGCGCTCGATCTCATCCGCGCGCACTGGCGCCACACCGGCAAGCGCGCAACCGCCACGCCGCTCTACACGGTGCACCGGCTCGACAAGGACACCTCCGGCCTGCTCTGCTTCGCGAAGACACGTCTGGCCGAGCGCGCCCTCCACGAGGTGTTCCAGCGCCACACGGCGCGCCGCGAGTACCTCGCGGTCGCGCACGGCGCTGTCGAGAGCCGGCGCATCGAGTCTTCGCTCGTCGCCGATCGCGGCGACGGCATTCGCGGTTCGGCGCGCCGCCCCAGCGAGGGGCGGCGCGCCGTGACCCACGTCGAGGCGGTGCGCCGCCTGCCCGCCGCGACGCTCGTGCGCGCGCGCCTCGAGACCGGGCGCACGCACCAAATACGCGTGCACCTGGCCGAGGCCGGGCACCCGCTCGTCGGCGAGACGGTCTATGTCCGCGACTTGCTGCGCGCGGGTGCGCATCCTCTCCCCGCGCCGCGCCTCATGTTGCACGCGGCGACACTCGGTCTGCCGCACCCCGTGACGGGCGAGCTCATCGATCTCCGCGCGGCACCGCCGCCCGACTTCCTCGACACGCTCGAAACGCTCGGGGGCTCGCGCGCGGATGTCTGAGGGCACGATCCGCTCGGCGCTCGCCGCCATCTATGAAGCGATGCGCGCCGGCTACGCGCCCGGCGCGAAGAGGCCACAGGACCTGCCTGATGGCGGTCACGAGCCCGCCTTCCTCAAGAGGACGGCGCCCCTCCTCGAGTTCTTGTGGTCGCGCTACTTCCGCGTTCGGCTCCTCGGCGTCGAGAACATTCCCGACGCGGGCGCCGCGCTCCTCGTGGCCAATCACTCGGGCGGCATCCCGTACGACGGCACGCTGCTCATGTACGGCGTTCACCGCGATCACCCGCGCCACCGCCGCGTGCGTCCGCTCGTCGCCAACTTCGCCTTCCGCTCGGGCTGGATGTCCCACGTCGTCGCGCGCATCGGCGGCGTCCGCGCCTCGACGGAGACCGCTCTTCCGCTCCTCGCCGCGGGCCAGCTCCTCGCCGTCTTTCCCGAGGGCCTCAAGGGAGTCGGCAAGCTCTACCGCGAGCGGTATCGCCTCGCGCGCTTTGGCCGCGGCGGCTTCGCCCGCCTCGCGCGCGAGGCCGCGGTGCCCATGATTCCCGTCGCCATCGTCGGCGCCGAAGAGATCCACCCCGTCATCGGCAAGCTCACGGCGCTCTCCGCGCCACTCGGTCTGCCGTACATCCCCATCACGCCGACCTTTCCGTGGCTGGGTCCCTTCGGGCTGCTCCCGGTTCCGACCAAGTGGACCATTCAACTCGGCGAGCCGATTCCGCCTCCCGCCGAGAACGACCTTCAGGGCACGACCCGAGCCGCCGAGGCGGTTCGGTCGGCGATAGACGTGATGATCTCGGACCTTCTCGCTCAGCGGCGCTCGATTCTGTTTGGATAGACACACTTTTAAGGCTGCATGGTTGCCTCCGAGGCAAAGGTATGCTGATATACGTGCCGTACTTACCTTATCGCCGTCGCTCGTTAACTTTTGGAATAGTCCCGTTGTTACACGTTCTTAACGTAGACGTCTGTACACTCTCAGCATAAAAGGGAGCGCGCTTAGCTAGGCCGAATGATCGAGGTCGGTCAAACCATAGGGAACTACCGGCTCACTGCCAGATTGGGCGAGGGGGGCATGGGAGTGGTGTATCTCGCCGAGCACCCCGTAATCGGCAAGAAGATCGCGCTCAAGGCGATCCACCCGGAGCTCTCCCGGAACGCCGAGGTCGTCTCTCGCTTCGTCACCGAGGCGAAGTCGGTCAATCAGATCGGCCACGAGCACATCGTCGACATCGCGGACTTCGGGACGACGCCGGGCGGCGAGTTCTATTTCATCATGGAGTACCTCCAGGGCGAGGCGTTGTCCGATCGCCTCAAGCGGGAAGGCCACCTCGATGCGACGCGCGCCATGGTTATCGGCGCACAAATCGCGGACGCGCTCGATGCGTCGCACGAACACGGCATCATCCACCGTGACCTCAAGCCCGAGAACATCTTCCTCGTCTCTCGGGGCGGCGCGAAGGACTTTGTCAAGGTCCTCGACTTCGGCCTCGCCAAGCTCACGCAGACCGAGGAGAAGGTCTCGCACAAGACGCGCGCCGGATCGGTCATGGGCACGCCCTACTATATGGCGCCCGAACAGTGCGAGGGAAAGACGGAGATCGACCACCGCGCGGACATCTACTCGCTCGGCGTCCTCCTGTTCGAGATGCTCACCGGCAAGGTGCCCTTCGGCGGCGACGGCTACGGAGAGATCATCGTCAAGCACATCACGATGCCGCCGCCGTCGGTGCGCAGCCTCGTGCCCGAGCTCACGCCCGAGCTCGACTTGATCCTGTTTCGCGCGCTCGCCAAGGATCGCACGCAGCGCTTCCAGACCATGGCCGAGCTGCGCGACGCCCTGCTCGATCCGAACCGCTATGCCTCGGCCGCGCCCATCGTCGCCGTTCCGGACGATTTGTCTGGAGTCGCGCGCGCCGCGACGCCCATGGCGCGGTCGGAGATGGACATCCAGAGCAAGCTCGGCCCGGGCTACGGCTCGGGCGGCAATGGCGTCGTCCGCCAGTCGGGCGCGGCGCCATCGACGTTCCGCCAAGGCATGGGCGAGATGATCGACGACCTCACGCCCCAGAAGAAAACGAGCCGTGCCCTGCTCTTCGTTTCCATCGCGGCCATGACGGGCGCCGCCATCGCCGTCATCACGGGCTCGCGACGCGAGGCGCGCCCCCCCGCTCCCATCGCGGCGTTGCCCTCTCGGCCAGCGACCGTGCGCGTGAACTTCAACTCCGACCCGGACGGCGCGATGATCTCGACCGGCGAAGGCAAATCGCTCGGCCTCACGCCGCTGTCGATCGAGGTTCCCTACAGCGACTCAGCCGTTGAGTACGTCTTTAAGAAACAGGGCTACGAGACGAAGACGATGTACATCGTCCCCAACCTTCCTTCACCGCTCTTCGCGACGATGCAGGAGGTCGAGACCGCCGCGCCTCCGCCGTCGCCCGTCCGCAGGGCGCCGCCGCCGCCCGCGTCGGTCCGCCGCCCGAGGCCCGCCACCCCTTCCAACGGCAAGAGCAGCCCCGGCGAGGACGAAGTCCTCGAGCCGAACTACCGCTAGATCAGGGACCCTGAGAGGGTCCCTGCGACCCCCGCTTGATCAGGGACCCTGAGAGGGTCCCTGCGACCCCCGGCGCTCCTCGGTCAGGCGAAGCCTGACCTCGTCGGGCGAACGCTAAGCGCAGACGCAGTTGCGGCCGCTGGATTTGGCCTCGTAGAGGCGATCGTCGGCGCGCTTGATGAGCGCTTGTGGGTCGGTCGAGTCCATGTCGAGCGTCGCGACGCCCATCGAGATCGTGAGGGGCATGCTCGTGTTCTCGAACTTGAAGTCGGTGATCTCGACGAGCTGGCGGATCTTCTCCGCGAAGGGCTTGGCGTTGAGGCCGTCGATCTCGGGCAGCACGATCGAGAACTCCTCGCCGCCGTAGCGGGCGAAGCAATCCTCGCGGCGGATGCGCGTCTTGACCGTCTGCGCGAGGTGCTTGAGCACGTAGTCGCCCGCGAGGTGTCCGTAGCTGTCGTTGATCTTCTTGAAGTGGTCGATGTCGAACATCACGAGCGACAGCTCGCGCCGGTAGCGGTGCGAGCGCGCGATCTCGCGCTCGAGCGTCTCGAGGAAGTAGCGCTTATTGAAGATTTGCGTGAGGCCGTCGATGGTTGTGAGGCGGTAGATCTCCTCGTGATAGGCGTTCTCGATGTTGCCGCCCGTGAGGAATTTGAAGATCGTGCGGCCGATCTTGATGAGATCGCCGTCGCGCATGACGTACTCGTCGAT
>DASZFV010000130.1:0-5759 GCA_035939455.1 Polyangia bacterium | reverse complement strand
GTCGACGATAGCATGAAGGAGTCAATCGTCGACAAGACGTTGCACGTCCTGCCCGGGCAGCTCCCCACCGCGGCGCTCGACTTGGTGTCGCCTCTCGGGAGCGGGCCGTACCCGTTGGGCTCGACGTTCCGGGTCTCGGGCGCGCGTTCGACGGGCGCCGATCCCATGGTCCCACTCGGATACGTCTGGAAGCTCGAACTGGAACTGGCGCCCACCTCGCTCGCTGCTCTCGCCGACTGCGACGGGAAGGGCGACATGAGCGTCCGCTGCTTTGTCGCCGACGTTCCGGGGACCTACCTCGTGACGTTGAACGCCCAGAATCAGACGGGTCAGAGCCCACCCGTGTCGGCGACGTACATCGTGGCGACCGATCAGCCTCCCTGCCTCGACCAAACCACGCCCGACGTCGCCACGACGGTCACGACGATGACCAGCTTCACGGTGAGCAGTGTGAGCGACGACCTCGATCCCTATCCGGGGACGGCGAGCATGCAATGGTTCGTCAGCGAGGCCGGGGGCCCCTTCGTCCTTCGGGAGAAGGATTTTCCTAGCTTTCAGCTCCCGCAAGTCTATTCGGTCGGTGACGTCGTGCGCGTGCGTCTCGAGATCAGTGATCGCGACACCGAGCGTAGCGCGCAGGCGTTCCTCGCCTGCGGCGACGCCGACGTGTGCACGCAGCCGAGCGCCATCCACCCCGGCACTTGCTTTCAGCGCGTCACCTGGACGGTGCACATCCTCCCATGAGCGCCGTCGACCACAGGCGCGCGCGGGTCGGGTTCCCGGCCGCCACGCCGGCGCTCGCGCTTTGCGTCGCTGCGCTCGGTGGCTGCGCCGGCAGCGTCGGCGGCAGCCGCGCTCCCAGCGGCAATGGTGCGGGTGAAACCGGGTCAGCGGGCTCCAGCGCCGGGAGCGGCAACGCTGGGAGCGGCATCGCAACCGGGACCGGCGGGAGCTCCAACGGTGCGGGGGGCCAGCCCGCCATTTCCACGGGGGCCGCGGGCAGCACGGGCTCGGCCGGTACGACGGGCCCCGCCGGTGCGGGGGGCGCCGGGGGTGCCTTCGGAACGGGGCAGGACGGCAGCGCCGACGCCGCCCCAGCGGACGGCGGCGCCGACGCCGGCACCGGCTCGTGCCTCGTGACGATCACGCCGCTCGTGCCCGGCTCTTTCGGCAATCTCGAGGCCGGCCCGTCGTCCACGTTGCGGCTGCAAGCGAGCGTCTCGGGTCTTGCGGGCGATCGGGACGCGGGCGCGCCCCACTGGCTGTGGTCGGTGAAGGTGGCGGGTGGCCCGTCGGTGGCCGACCTGCCGTGCACGCCCGTCGACGACACGGGCGCGACCATCGACGTGCCGCTCGCGTCGGCGGGGACCTATCAAATTCAGGCGAGGATCGAGGGCGCGCCGGCGTGCGATCGTGCGCCCCTCATCGTCGTCGTCCAACCCCCGCAGACGCCGTCGTTCCGGTTTCGCGTGACGCCGCCCTCGGCTTCGCAGTTGCCCGTCCGCGAGACGCTCGTCAAGTCCACCGCGATCGGAGGCGGGCCGCACGCGCTCGATCTCGGCGACGCCAAGTCGAGCCTGATCGTGAGCCTCGCGCCGCTCGACGTCCGTGGCTTCGCCATCCCTTCTTACGTCCGCATCACGAGCCCGTCGTTCGCGTTCGATCTCGAGGGTGACACGGGACGCGGCGCCCTCGTCGCGCCTCTCTCGACGGCGCTGACGTACGACGTGCTCATCGTGCCCGATGACGGACTCGCGCCGTTGCTCGTGAGCGGCACGCCCGACTCCGTCTCGAACAAGATGTCGATCGTTCCCGGCGCGGTCGTCACGGGCTCGACGAGAGACGGCAATGGGCAGGCCGTGGCGGGCGCGCGGATCGTCCTCGAGGCCGGCCTGCGGCCTTCGACGGTGGGAGTGAGCGCGGCCGACGGCAGCTTCGGGCTCACGACGCGCGACGGGATCTTGGCGGCTGACATCCTGGCTCCGAGCGGCAGCGGTTTGCCCGACGCCCACGTCGCGGCGTCGCCCGGCATCGTGCTGCTCGCGGGCGCGACGAGCCTCGACCTCTCGATGTCCTGGGCGAAGGTTCCGGCGGCGCCCCTGACGATCACGGCGACGAAACCCGGCGGCGGGGCCGCCGTGGCGGGCGCGCGCGTCCGTGTCGATCTCGCGGACACGCTCTCCGACGTCGGCACGTTGAGCGTTCGTGGCGTGCCCTCGGCCGAGCTCTCGGCGACGGGCACGGCGCACGCCGACGGCGTGACCGACGCGCAGGGTATCGCCCATCTCGGGTTGCTTCCCGTGGGCACCTACCACCTCGTCGTCGCGCCCGCCGACGGCGACCCTTCCGTCGCCATCACGCCTTCGGACGTCGTGCTGCCCTCCACCGGAGCGTCTCCGCACGTCGCCCTCGCACCGCCGGCCGCGTTCTCGGGGACGCTGCTGCCCAAGGGGCCGACCGCGGGGGCCAAGCTCACCGCCATCGATCGCGGGCCGCTCGCGGCCGTGACCTTGCCGCGAGCAACGGCGGCCGCCGACGGTTCGTACACCCTGCTGCTCGCCGCCGGACGCAGCTACGAGCTGCTCGTCGAGCCCGCGCCGGGGGCGGCGCTCGGGCGCGGCGTCATCGCCGTCGTGTCGCCCGACGGGACCACAAACGTTCGCTCCGACGTCGTTCCGCCCGCGCTCGTCTGGGAAGGCTCCGTGACGGGCGCCGGCCACGCGATCGCGGGCGCGCTCGTCGAGGTGTTCTGCGCGCCACCCGCCGCATCGTGCATCGACCCGACCCTCGCCGTCGCGCAGGGCATGACGGGCGCCGATGGGACGCTCACGCTCACGCTGCCGAGTCCGCTCCCGTCGCCGTGAAAGATCCGCGCGGCCCCTTGTCGCGCCCCGCTCGGTGCTTTCAATATTGGGGAAGGAGGTGACGGACAATGGCTACGTTGATTCGCAGAGACAATCGTGAAGTTTCTCGCCGCCCAGCGTCGGAGTCGGGGCTCGATCCGTTTCGGATCATGGACGCCCTGCTCGGCGGAGACGTCTTCTCGCCGTTCGACGGCGGCCCGCGCGGGTTCGTGCCCAGCTTCGAGGTCCGCGAGACCAAGGATTCGTACGTCTTCAAGGCCGACGTACCGGGCATCCTCGAGAAGGACATCGACATCCAGATGACGGGTAACGTGCTCACGATGTCGGGCGAGCGGAAGCTCGAGAACGTTCAGGAAGGGGAGAAGTTCTTTGCCCTCGAACGCGGCTACGGTTCGTTCTCGCGCTCCTTCGCGCTGCCTGACGGCGTCGACGTCGAACACGTCAGCGCGGAGGTCAAGGACGGCGTCCTCACGGTGCGCGTCCCGAAGAAGCCGGAGGTGCAGCCGAGGCGCATCATCATCGGCTCGTCCGCGCCATCGGACCCCGCGAAGGCGTGAGGCTCGAAGCGTTGGTATAGGATCCCGTCCCGCAGCTGGCCGCGAGTCAGCGCGGGACGGGTCCGTGTTATCATGAAGCGTGCCGTCGCGTGGGGCGGCCCGACGTCTCGTCGTTCACGATTTCCCGAGCGTTGGCCTCATGGGCGAGTTCTAGATAGTCTCCCGTGATGGACCCGGACCGCCTGCGAGACCTGCTGGAGTCCGTGGCAGCGCGTCGCGTGCCCGTCGACGAGGCCGTGCGCGAGCTGCGCGAGCTGCCTTTTCGCGCGCTCGGCTTCGCGCACGCCGACACGCACCGGCACCTGCGCACGGGCTTCCCCGAGGTCGTCCTCGGCGAGGGCAAGACACCCGAGCAGATCGCCGCGATCCTCGTCGAGCTCGCGCGCGGGGGGTCGACGGTGCTCGCGACCCGCGTCTCGCCCGAGGCGGCGGAGATCGTGCGCGCCGCCGTGCCAGAGGCCCGCCACTTCCCCGTGCCGCGCGCGCTCGTCGTCGGACGGACGCCCGCGCCCGACAAGGGCCGCGGCACGATCGCCGTCGTGAGCGCAGGAACGGCCGACGTCCCCGTCGCCGAGGAGGCCGCGCTCACGGCGGAGCTGGCCGGCAATCACGTCGAGCGCCTCTTCGACGTCGGCGTCGCCGGCCTGCACCGGCTCCTCGCGCACCGGAGCATCATCGAGAGCGCCGAGATCACGATCGTCGTGGCGGGGATGGAGGGCGCGCTGCCGAGCGTCGTCGCGGGCCTCTTCGCGCGCCCCGTGATCGCCGTGCCGACGAGCGTCGGGTACGGCGCGAGCCTGGGCGGCATCGCGGCGCTGCTCGCCATGCTGACCTCCTGTGCGGCGGGCGTGTCGGTCGTGAACATCGACAATGGGTTCGGGGCGGGCCAGCTCGCGGCGATGCTCAACCGGAAGCGCCAAACGTGAAGCGCGGCCTCCAGGGCCTGCATCTGCACCTCGAGCCGACCTCCGGCATCGCGGGCGACATGGCCGTCGCGGCCCTCGTCGACGCGGGCGTTCCTGCGAAGGTCGTCACCGACGCCCTCGGAGCCATGGGCGTCGACGGTCTGCGCGTGCGCTTCGAGCGCCGCCGGCGGGGCGCGTTCGTGGGCCGGGGCTTCGTCGTGAGCTGGCCCGGCAGCGCTCGACGGAGCCCGCGACACGGAGACGCTCACCCGCACGATCACGATGGCCTACGCCCCCATCACGACCACGACCATGGCCACGTCCAAGGTCACGGTGTCGCTGCGCACGGGCACGACCACCGCGACTACGCCGAGGTCAAACGCCTCCTCGGCCGCGCGCGGCTCGACGCGGACGCCCGCGCGCTCGCCTCGGACATCTTCGGGCGCATCGCGCACGTCGAGGCGGCGCTCCACGGGACGCGCGTCGACCGCGTGACGTTCCACGAGGTAGGCGCCTACGACTCGATCGCCGACGTCGTGGGCGCGGCCGCGGCGATCGCCTGGCTCGCGCCCTCGTCTATCGGATCGCTGCCGCCCGTCGTCGGGACCGGGCGCGTACGGACGGCCCACGGCGAGATGCCCGTGCCGGCGCCGGCGACGGCGGCGCTCCTGCGCGGCGTCCCCGTGCTCGCCGAGGGGCATGGCGAGCTCACGACGCCCACGGGCGCGGCCATCATCGCCGCGATCGTCGACGCCTTCGGTCCACCGCCGCCGCTTTCGATCGAGGCGATCGGCTACGGCGCCGGCACGCGCGAGCTCGCCGATCGACCGAACGTCCTGCGCGTCCTCGTCGGCGCACGCATCGGCCGCGCCGCCGCACCCGCCGCCGGCGAGATCGTGCGCGTCGAAGCCAACCTCGACGACATGAGCCCGCAGCTCGTCGCGCCGCTCCTCGAGGCCCTGCTCGAGGCGGGCGCCGTGGACGTGTGGTCGACGCCGATCATCATGAAGAAGGGGCGGCCGGCGCTCGAGGTCACGGCCCTCGCGCCGCCGGTGGCGCTCACCGAGGTCCAGCGCGCGTTCTTCCGCCACTCGACGACGCTGGGCGTGCGGCTGCAGCCGATGGCGCGCGCCGTCCTCGCGCGCGCCTTCGAGACCGTCGCGACGCCGTACGGCGCCGTGCGCGTCAAGCTCGGCGCGCTCGACGGCGAGATCCTCGGCGCGCAGCCCGAGTTCGAGGACTGCCGTCGGCTCGCGTCGCGGGCCCAGGTCCCGGTGCGCGTCGTCATGGCCGCGGCCACGGCGGCGGCGCATGGGCTGCTCGCGGGCGCGACCGCCGCGACGGCGCGCGGGCGCGCGCGGTCGCGGCGCGCCAAGGGAAAGAGACGGGCCCGATGAGTGATCTCTTGCGCCGCGCACTCGACGAAGATCTCT
>DASZFV010000129.1:0-4472 GCA_035939455.1 Polyangia bacterium | reverse complement strand
GACTCGAAGGGCACGAACGTCGGCGCCGTCGTCGCCGCGCTCGACGGGTTCCCCCGCCGCGTCGTCCTCATCGCGGGCGGCCGCGACAAGGGCGGTGATTACGCACCGCTCGCGCAGGCCATGGCACGCGTGGGCCGGGCCGCCGTGCTCATCGGCGAGGCCGCGGAGAAGATCGAGGCGGCCTTCCGCTCAATCGTTCCCGTCGAGCGCGCCGCGACGATGGAGGACGCCGTGGGCGCGGCCGCCGGCCTCGCGCAACCGGGCGACGCCGTCGTGTTGTCGCCAGCCTGCTCGAGCTTCGACATGTTCCGCGACTACGCGCACCGCGCGCAGGTGTTTCGCGCCGCCGTCGAGCGGCTCGCCACGGGTGGCGGGACGGCGGGGGCGAAAGGATGAGGGCCGCGCACGCCAGGAAACCGACGCGCGGCGCGCGCCCGAGCGAGGCGCGCCGCGGCCACGGCGTGCCCGCGCCCCGGCCCGAGGCGCGGCGCTGGCCGCTGTGGGAGGCCGTCCTCGCCCGCCTCGCCCGCGTGCGCGCCGCGATCCTGCGCCCGCTCGACGGCTCGCCGCAGGTCCGCCCGAGCGAGGTGGGCGTCGATCGCGTCCTCGTGGGCGCCGTCCTCGCGCTCACGGCGTTCGGCATCGTCATGGTCTTCTCGTCGGGCGCCGTCTTCGCCGCGAAGAAGTACGGCGACTCGACCTATTTTCTCAAGCGCGAGCTCATCTATGCGACGCTGGGCCTGGCCGCGATGTCGCTCGCGACGCGCGTCGACTACTCGACCTACAGGCGCGTCGCTTACCCGCTGCTCATCGTGAGCATCGTCTGTCTGGCGGCCGTGCTCAAGATCGGCTCCCGCGCGGGCGGCGCCATCCGCTGGTTCCGGCTCGGGCCGTTGTCCTTTCAACCGAGCGAGCTCGCGAAGTTCGCGCTGTCGATCTATCTCGCGTCGCTGCTCGCGCGCAAGGCCGAGACCGTCAAGGTCTTCGCCGTCGGCTTCCTGCCGCCGCTCCTCATCACGGGCCTGCTCATGGGTCTCCTGCTCAAGCAGCCCGATCTCGGCACGGCCGTGATCTTCGGGTGCGTCGCGCTCGGCCTTCTGTGCGTCGCCGGGACGCGCACGAGCTACCTCATCCTCGCTGTCCTCGTGGCGGCGCCCGCGGGCTGGAAGTTCATCGTCTCGACGCCCTTCCGCATGCGCCGCATGCTCGCGTTCCTCGATCCCTGGGCCTTTCGCCGCGACGTCGGCTACCAGATCACGGAGTCCCTCATCAGCGTCGGCTCGGGCGGCGTCACGGGCCTCGGCCTCGGGGACAGCCGCCAGAAGCTGTTCTTCCTGCCCGAGGCGCACACTGACTTCATCCTCTCGATCGTCGGCGAGGAGCTGGGCCTCATCGGCGTCCTCTTCGTCGTCGTGACCTTCTCGGTCCTGGTGTGGCGAGGGCTGCGCGCTGCCTTTCGCGCGCGCGACGTCTTCGGCTGCTACCTCGCGTTCGGCATCACGGCCATGTTCGGCCTGCAGGCGCTCGTCAACATCGGCGTCGTGCTCGGCTCACTGCCCACGAAGGGCTTGCCGCTGCCCTTCATCAGCTACGGCGGCACGTCGCTCGTCGTGAGCCTCTTCATGGCGGGCGTGCTCGCGAACATCTCGGCGCGCAACCCCGAGCCCGGAGAGGGGCTCGAGGGGCTGCTGGCCGAGGTGCGCAACCGCGCGCGCAAGGCTCGCAACCGCCGCCTCGCGGGCGGGCCGCGCCTCGTCGTCGAGGTGGGTGGCGCGAAACGAGATCCCCCGAAGGGAAAGGCCGACCCGCTGAGCCCTCGCCCGCACCCAGAGCAGCCAGAGAGCGAAGAGCAGGAGGTCTAGCGTGCCCGCGCTACGTCCGCTCCGCGTTCTCATCGCAGGTGGGGGCACCGGCGGCCATCTTTATCCGGGCATCGCGCTCGCCGAGGAGATCACGGCGACGGGCGGCGAGGTGCTTTTCGTGGGGACCGCGCGCGGGCTCGAGAGCAAGCTCGTCCCCGAGGCGGGTTTCGCGCTCGAGCTCATGGACGTGAGCGGCCTCAAGCGGACGGGCGTGCGCGGCCTCGTGCGCGGCCTCGCCCTCCTGCCGCGCGCCTTCGCGCGCTCGCGCACCCTCCTGCGCATCTTTCGGCCCGACCTCGTCGTGGGCGTGGGCGGTTACGCCTCGGGCCCGCTCGTCTTTGTGGCGGCGCTGAGCGGGTATCCCACCGTGATCCAGGAGCAGAACAGCCGCCCTGGCCTCACCAACCGCATCCTCGGCCGCCTCGCGCGGCGCGTGTTCGTCGCCTTCTCCGAGGCGCGCCGGTCGTTCAGCAAGCGCAAGCTGCGCCTCTTTGGCAACCCCGTGCGCCGCCGCTTTCTCGAGCGCGTGGCCGCGGGTGAAGGCGCGATGCCGGGCGCCGCGCGTCCACCGGCCTCAGAGCCGTCCCTGCTCGTCCTCGGCGGCAGCCAGGGCTCGCACGCCATCAACGAGGTCGCCTCGTCGATGGTGCAGGTGCTCAAGGCGCGTGGCATCTTGCCGCGCGTGGTGCATCAGACCGGCCCCGGAGAGATCGATCGCATGATGCTCTACTACGAAGCCCTCGGCCTCTCCGAACGCGTCGAGGCGCGGGCCTACATCGACGACATGCCGGCGGCGCTCGCCGGGGCGTCGCTCGTCGTCGCGCGCGCGGGCGCGCTCACGCTGGCGGAGCTCGCCATCATGGGAAGGCCCGCCGTGCTGATCCCCCTGCCGACGGCCGCGGACGATCACCAGGTCTTGAACGCGCTCGAGTTCCAGCGCGCGGGAGCGGCCGTGGTCGTCCCAGAGTACGGCACGACGCCGCCGCAGTTCGCGAACGTCGTCCAGACGCTGCTCGCCGACCCGGCGCGGCTCGCCAAGATGTCGGAGGCCATGCGGGCCCTCGCGCGGCCGAACGCGACGCGCGAGATCGTCGCCGAGCTGCGCACGCTCGTCGAGGGGCGGCGCGGCCACGCCCGAGCTCCAGACGTCGACGCGGAGCGCGCCTGATGTTCCGCAAGCGCAACGTGGCCATTCACTTCGTGGGCATCGGCGGCATCGGCATGTCGGGCATCGCCGAGGTGCTGCTCACGCTCGGTTATCCCGTCTCCGGCTCCGACGTGCGCGAGAGCGACGTCACGCGCCGGCTCGCGACGCTGGGCGCGCGCGTCACCGCGGGCCACGGCGCCGAGAACGTCGCCGCCGCCGACGTCGTCGTCGTGTCGAGCGCCGTCAAGGCCGACAACCCCGAGGTGGCGGCGGCGCGCGCGCGCGATATCCCCGTCATCCCGCGCGCCGAGATGCTGGGCGAGCTCATGCGCGTCAAGGACGGCGTCGCCGTCGCGGGCAGCCACGGCAAGACGACAACGACGACGATGATCGCCGTCATTCTCGCGCAAGCGGGCCTCGATCCCACGGCCGTCATCGGGGGTAAGGCGCGCGCCTTCGGGTCGAACGCCCGTCTGGGGCAGGGCGAGCTCCTCGTCGCCGAGGCCGACGAATCGGATGGGTCGTTCCGCCACCTGTTCCCGACGGTGGCGGTCATCACGAACATCGACCGCGAGCACCTCGACCACTTCGGGTCGCTCGAGGCGCTCGAGGCCGCGTTTCTCGACTTCGCGGAAAAGGTGCCGTTTTATGGACAGGTGGTCCTCGGCGTTGACAGCCCCCTGGCGGCCCGCCTCGCGCCGCGCCTCACGAAGCGGCACGTGAGCTACGGCATCCGGGCGGGCGACTACCGCGGCGAGATCGTCGAGGCGCGCCCGGAGGGCACGCGCTTTCGCATCCGCGTGCGCGGCCTCGAGCGCGGCCTCGCTCACATCCGCATGCCCGGCGTGCACTACGCCGAGAACGCGCTCGCGGCGCTCTGCGTGTCCGACTTCCTGGGCGTCTCCTTCGCAGACTACTGCACGGCGCTGTCCGGCTTCGAGGGGGTCGACCGGCGCTTCTCGGTGCGCGGCGAGGCGGGCGGCGTGCTCGTCGTCGACGACTATGGGCACCACCCCACGGAGCTCGCCGCGACGGTGGCGGCGGCGCGCCTCTACGGCCGGCGACTCGTCGTCGCCTTCCAGCCACACCGATACTCTCGCACGCGCGAGCTTCTCTCGGATTTCGCCCCCGCGCTCGCCGGCGCCGACGAGGTGCTGCTCACCGACATCTACGCCGCGGGGGAGCCAGCCATCGCCGGCGTCACGGCCGACGCGCTCCTCGCGACGTTCCCCAGGTCTGCGCGCGTCGCCCACGTCGCGCGCGCCGGCCTCGCGGCTGCCCTCCTCGCCGCCACGCGTCCCGGCGATCTCGTGCTGTGCCTGGGCGCGGGCGACATCACGGCCGTCGCGAACGAGCTCTTGGCGGAGCTCACGACGCGCGCCGCGCGGGGGACGTCGTGAGGCTCTTCCGGGACGACGAGCGCCCGACCGCGCGCTTCGACCCACGCGAAGACCTCGAGCCCG
>DASZFV010000128.1:0-13296 GCA_035939455.1 Polyangia bacterium | reverse complement strand
CGTCAACGGCACCGACGAGCTGCACCTGCCCGCGCTGTGGCGCCGCGCCGGCCTCTCGGTGCGCGAGCAGGCCGAGTGGCAAGGCGACGACGCCGACGCCGTGCGCGCCGCGCGCGCCCGCGCCTGGACCGGCCTCGCGCTCCAGCCCGAGCGCACGACCGTCCGCAACGTCGTCCCCGACTCGCCCGCCTGGCGCGCCGGCCTGACCTTCAACGACGAGCTCGTCGCCGTCGACGGCGCTCGCGTCACGGCCGCGACGTTCGCGAAGCGCATCGGCGATCGCCGCCCCGGCGACGAGACCCGCCTCACCTACTTCCGCCGCGAGGAGCTCCGCGAAGCCACCCTGACCCTCGCCGAAACCCCCGACCGCAAGCTCGTCCTGACCCCCGACCCCAAGGCCTCCGCGCTCGCCAAAGCCGTCCGCACGGGCTGGCTTGGAATCTGAGGCGCCTCTTCACGGGGGGGCTGGGCCCCCCGCGCGCAATTTCGCCCAGTCGATCGCCCACACGCCGCCGCGGCGGATCCAGCGCAGCGGGCGGCGGCGGTCCGGGGGCGTGCCGAGGGCGTGGTGGTAGAGGTGGTCGATGCGCCAGAAGAAGCCGCGCGTGTGGAAGCTCTCGGGGCAACGCAGGCGCGTGCAGTCGAGGTGGTGGCAGAACTCGTGGAGGAGCGTGTTGAGCAGCGCCTTCGGGCTCGACACCTTCCCGCGGATGGCCGTGCGCATCCACACGCGGATGCGCTGCGTGGCGGGCGTGTAGTCCCCGAAGAGCTGGTACGTGCACACGCCGCTCGTGAGCTTGTGCGGCCGCACGCCCAGGACGGCCACGGGCGGCGGCGGCACGGCGTAGAACTCGGCGAGCGCGCCGAGGAGCTCGGCGCAGGCGTACGTCACGGGACGGCCCTCGCCTTTCTCCATGGCCGCCACGAGGCCGTCTGTGTGGGCACGGAGGATCTCGGCCGGCGGCAGCGGCATCGTCAGGAGCGCGTCGCTGCGATCGTACTCGGCGCGCTTGCCCACGGCCCGCGGAACGGGATCGGTCATCATCGGCCCAGAACGATAGCGCGTCAGCCGCCCGGCCGCCGCCGTCAGGCGCCCTACGGCTGGGGCTTTTCGGAGCGGGCGCGCACGCGGGCGACGATGACCTTGGCGACGTCCCCGACGACGCCCACGGACACGAGCGCCGCCTCGAGGGCCTCGAGGATCTCGGAGGCACCGCGCTGCCGGCCCTCGTCGAAGCCGACCATCCAGTCGACCGTGGCGTGCGGCGTCGTCTTGCTGTGCGACTTGGAGTCGACCTGGGTCGTACCGGTCGGCTCGGCGTCGATCTCGAGGTCCGGTGCCGAGTCGTCACCCATGCGGCCCCTCCTGGTTGCGGCGAACGGAAATCGCGAGGCGCGCGACGCTCTTGACGACGTGCGGGACGCGCTTCGTGAGGTTGATCGACGGCGGGCGCTTCTCGCGCACGGCGAACGGGATCTCGACGACCTTCTTGCCCTCGCGGTGCGCGCGGATGACGAACTCGCTCGCGAACACGTCGCGGTCGAGCACGCAGCGGCGCGCCGTCTCGAGCAGCGCCGCGCGCCGGAAGCCCTTGAGGCCGTGCGTGTCGGTGCCGTCGTAGTGACAGGTCACGCGCAGAAGCCCGTTGTAGACACGCGTCGCGAGGCGCCGGAAGAGCGGCCGCTGGTCGTTCGAGCCCACCATGGCCTTCGACCCGACCACCATCTCGGTGTCGCTGCGCTCGAGCAGCGCCATGGCGCGCGCGTAGAACTCGGTGTCGAGCAGATCGATCTCGTCGCAGATGACGTATTCGCCGCGCGCCTCGAGGATGCCCATCCTCATGGCGAGGCCGTAGTTCGGCTGGCCCACGTGGAGCATGCGCACCTCGGGGTGCTCGATCTCGAGCTCCCTGCCGATCTCGACGGTGCGGTCACGCGAGCCGTTCTCGCAGAGCAGCAACTCGTACGTCCAGCCGAAGCGGCGCAGCTTCTCCTGCAGCTCGAGCACCGAGCCGCGCAGGATGCCCTCCTCGTTGTAGACAGGGATCACGATCGAGACGTGCAGCGGCGGGGCGTCGCTCATTGCACCCCCGCCCGCGCGGCGCCCGGCGCGGCCGGCAGGGTGTCGACGAGGGCCGCGACGTCGCGCCCGGCGAGCACGCAGTCCTCCATGGCGTTGTAGGTCCACGCGCCGTAGCGGCCGCGTGGATAGATGCCGTTCGCCTCGAGGAACGAGAAGATCGCGCGCGTCGCCGCATAGTAGTGGTCGTCGAACACGACGTAGGCGTACTGGATCTCCTTGCGCTCGGCGAACACGACGTCGTCGGGCGACGTCAGCGCGCCCGCCGCCGTGAGCGCGAGGATCGAGTCGCGGAGCGCGGCGTCGCCGATGGGTCCGCGGTCGGACATCTCGACGCAGATCGAAGCGCCGCCCAGGGGCGCCATCGTGGGCATGGCCGATGAGAAGACGTTCACGCGGTAGAAGGGATACTTCGTCTCGGGCACGTAGATCCAGTGCCAGTCGGCAGGAGGCTTGGCGCGCGATGCGATGTTGAGGTAGCGCAGCGTGGTGCAGCGCAGGCGCGCCGCGTGGGCCTCGATCTCGGGCGGCAGATCCGGCATGCGCTTGAGCAGCTCGGGCAGCGGGAGGGACGCCACGACGGCCCGGTAGGGGACGCGCTCGCCGCCCGCGATGACCTCGTGGCGCCGCCAGTCGACGACGTCGGGGCTCGTGCGCGTGTGCACCCGGCCGCCGTCGGTGCGCATGCGCGTCTGCAGCGCGCGCGTGAACGTCTCGATGCCGCCCGCCTTCGGATAGAGGAAGCTGACGTTGTAGCCCATCTCGGGCGGTCCCGCGCCCACGGCGCCAGCGACGATCTGTTCGAGGTTGGGCAGCGGCACGAAGCGCGAGCACCAGGCCGCCGTTATCTCGCGCGGCGACACGCCCCACAGCTTCTCGTTGTAAGGGATCATGAAGTGCTTGGAGATGCCGGCGCCGAAGTGGCGCAGGCAGTACTCCTCGAAGTTCTTCGGCTCCGCCCGGGCGGTCGACGTCGCGTTCGCGACCCTCGCCTCGATGACGCCCATGAGGCACTCCTTGACGACCTCGGGCGGCAGGCCGTGCAGGTTGGCCTGGAACGGGAAGCGCGTGAGCGCGCCGTGCGAGAAGATCTTCGCGCGGCGCGCGATGGGCACCATCTGGCCCGGTAGGAGCTCGTCCACCAGCTGCTTGACGCCCGCGTCGCGCAGGTGCAACCAGTGGCCCGTCCTGTCGAAGCGATAGCCGTCGCGCTCGTCGGTGCGCGCGTGTCCGCCCAGGCGGTCGTCGCGCTCGAAGAGCACCCAGGGCGCTCGCAGGTGGACCGCCGCCGAAATGCCCGTGAGGCCGCCACCCAAAATGACTACCGGAGGGACGTCTTGCCCGTCTTTTGCCGTCACGATCGGAAGACCTGGCTTACCATGGAACGGCGCTGTCATGGGAAACGGGCTCTCATCGCACAAAGGCGCGCGGCACGAGCCCGGCGCCTTCGAGCACATGAAGGAGCTCGACGCGGAGCACCGGCGCGCGCTGCGCGGCGCGCTGCCTCTCACCTTGTCGCTGCGCTACATCGCGACGGCGCTCGGCAGGCTGCGCGCCGGCACCGAGCTCGTGCCGGCGTTGCCCGTGGCGCGGCCCCCGCCCGGCACGGCGTCCCTGACGTTTGTCGGCCACGCCACCGTCATGATCACGACGGCGCGCACGCGCCTCTTCACCGACCCGCTCTTCGAGCGATCGTTCTACGGGCTGCGCCGCGCCAAGGAGGCGGGCATTCACGCCGCCGACGTCGACGACGCCGATCTCGTGGTCATCTCGCACGCCCACCGCGATCACCTTTCGCCCCCGAGCCTCCGCCGCGTGCTCAAGGACGTCCCGGTCGTGGTGCCGCCCCGCTGCGGCGCGCTGCTGGCGCGCCTCGGCTTCATCGTCATCGAGGAGCTCCCGCCCGGCGGCGTGGTCACGCACGGCGACGTCGAGATCACGGCCGTGCCCGTCCGTCACTCCGGCGCGGGCGGCTTCGGCGGCAGCCACCGCGGCGCTTGCGGGTACATCATCCGCGCGCAAGGCACCTGCTTTTATTTCGCGGGCGACACCGGCTACTTCTCCGGGTTCGCCGAGATCGGTCACCGCTTCCACCCGGACGTCGCGATCTTGCCCATCGGTGGCTACGAGCCCGCCGCGTTCCGCGACGAGCACCTGTCGCCCCTCGACGCCGTCCACGCCTTCGATGACCTGGGCGCGCGCGTCCTCGTCCCCATCTGCCACGGCTCCTTCCCCCTCAGCTACGAGCCGCTCGAGGCGCCCACGGCGTGGCTGCGCCGCCTCGCCCGCGAGCGCCGCCTCCCCCTGGGCGCGAAAGCCGGGCCCGGCGAGGACGTCCGGCGCGTCGCCCTCCTCGACCACGGCGAGACGATCCACCTCCGGCGCGCGCCCACCTAGGGAACCGGGCAGCCCGTGACGCCGACGTGCATGCGCGCGCCCAGGCCCATGCAGCTCACGTCGGCGAGCGAGGCGTCACTGAGACCCATGACGACGGCGCCGCAGGGAAACTGACCCGTCGTCTGGTCCCAGAGCTTCGTCGCCGTGACCTGGCCGCTCACCGTCTGAAAAACGATGTTGGCGCCGACGCCGCCCGCTCCGGGCTGGCCCAGCGTCTTGAGCGGGCTCGTGTCGGGCACGTAGACGAGGCAACCGCCGAGCTGGGGATCGATCTCGGTGGGCGTCGTGACGTGGGTGTCGTTCGGCACGAACGGCTGCGTGGGCCCGAAGACGTTGGACCCCGAGACGCCCCAGCTGAACTGGCTCACCGAGCGGAAACCGATCATGCCAGCGGGCGACGCCACGAGCGACGCGCCCGCCGTGGCGCTCGCCTGGAGGCCAGCGTTTTCGGCGCTCAAGCCGAAGGAGACGCCCGTGTCGGTGGTGTCGAAGACCGAGGCGTTCGCGATCGAGAGGTCGACGCCGCCCTCGAACGAGAATCCGAAGGCACCGCCGCGCGAGACGTCGTCCAAGTAGACGGCGTCCGTCACGATCTGATCGGTCTGCGTGCAGGGTTTGCTGTTCGCGCAGTAGCTGTCGAGCTCGAACCCGGCGTGCGAGACACCGTTGGCGATGTCGCCGAGCAGCTGGGCGCGCTGGGGCGGCACGCGGCCGCCCACGGCGACGTGGTTGGCCCGAAGCGTGAAGCCGTTCCCGACGTCTTCGGCGACGCAATTCTCCATGATGCTGTTCGAGGTCTTCGTGAACAGAAAACCCCCGTCCCCCAGCGTCGTGAACAACGTCGCCGGGCCGCCCGCGATGTCGGGCGTGTCGCGCGAGTGGGCGTAGTCGCGCCGGAACGTGACCTGCTGTGAGTCGTAGGCGTGGAAGCCGTAGTAGTGGAAGTCGAGCGCCTCACACTCCTCGATGACGACGTTCGGCGACGCCATCGCGATGACGAAGACCGACGCGTAAAAGTAGCGATTGGGGTGGGCGGCGAGCACCCGACGCACGAGGACGTTCGTGCAGCGCGTGATGACGACGACCGACCCAGGCTCGTCGCCCATCTCGTTGGGCGTGTCCACGTCCTCGGCGTACAGACCGTCGACGACCCAGTTCGCGCACCCCGACAGCTCGAGGGGAATGCCGCTGCCGTTGCCCGCGAGGAAGGCGCGCCGCTCGTTGAGCGCGCGCACGGTGATCGGCCGATCGGGCGTGCCGTTCGTGGCGTTCGAGCCGCAGAAGACACGGAGGAGGCCCGTCGTCGAGCTCGTGTACGTGCCGTCGAGGAGGACGAGCGTCGCGCCGGGCTGAAGGGTCGGCAGCGCGTGCGCGAACGTCCGCCACGGCGCCGCCTCCGTGCCGGGATTGCCGTCGGACCCCTGGGGGGAGATGTAGACCGCGGCGGTCAAGCTCCCCGCGGCGCCCCCGCCCCCGGCCGCGTCGGCGCTCTCTTCGGTGTCACTGGCGTCGGGAACGACGACGGCGCCACCCAGGCCGCCGTCGCTGCCGCTGCCCCCGGCCCCGCCGCCGGCGGGGGTGAGCGAGAGGACCTGACCGCCGCGCATGCGGCAGCCGAGCGGCAGCGCGAGAACGAGGCCCACGAACGCGGCCGCGCTCGCCAGGCGCCGAGCGAACGCGGCGCCACCGTCAGCGCGCATAGGCGAGCCCCAACGTCACACTCCACCAGGCGCCGCTCACGGCGACGTCAGGCTGACCCTGGACGTGACCTGCGACGCCCGACGTCACGTACCCGAACTCCGCACCGAACGACGCTCCGAAGTTGCGCGCGAGGGCGAACGACACGCGCTCTTCGAGCATCGGTCCCACCCACGGCCCCGAAACGGCGCCCGGGCGCACCTGCACGAGCGGCTGCGCGCTCCCGTGACCAGTGAGCCGCGCCACGCCGCCGCGCGCGCCCAGATCGGATTCCCAGCCGACGTTTCCGCGCGTCGCGCGCCATCCCGCGAGCAGCGCGAGCGAGCCCATGAACGCGTCGACGGTGCCGAGAGCCGTCGCCTGCGTGCAATCTTCCGTCGTGGCGTCGGCGCCGACAATGAGACCGAGAGGCAGCGCCCGCCTCACGGCGAACCCGCCTCCGGCGGCGATTTGGGGAAGGCCCGCGAAGCGCCGCATCGAGCCGAACGCCATGCCCCACCAGCGAGTCCGCGCGCCCTCGCGCGCCGGCGGAGGAGGCGGCGGCGCCGTGACGACGGGCGTCTCGGGCGAGGCGTCGGGCTTGTCGTGGAGGTACCCACTGCGGCTGGCGGCCACGAGCTCGACCGCGACGATGGCGACGAGCCGCGCCTGATCGGTCTTGGAGTCGCCCACGAGCGTGATGACGCGATCGACCCTGCGGCCGCTGTTCGGATCGCGCACCTCGAGATGCACGAGCTGGGGGGACCCCTCGACACACCCGACGAAGACGCGCGTCGTGTCTCCGGGCAGGCCGGCGGCCGGGGCCAGCGGCAGGCCCATCTCGATGGGCACGAGGCGCCGAACCTCTTGCGCGTCCACGGCCGCGCACGGATCGAGGACGAGCACGATGGGCGGGTGTGGCGGGTCCGCTCGCGCGACGCTCCCCGCGCATGACCACGCGCCGCAGAGCGCCGCCGTCAGGGCGCGCCGCGCACCTCTTGGAACGACCTTGCGCAGCTTCATACCGATGGCCCCCGCCCGAACGCGGGAACACTCGGCATTAGAGCATCAAATGCCGCCGAGGTCCCGCACGGCCGCGAGGCGGCGTCCGCGCGGGTACAACCGGGAGTAATCCAGCGCCGCGTCGCGGGCCCGCCCGCTCTCGCCGGCGCGCGACCACGCCTCGACCTCGCGAGCGAGCGCGTCCTGCGCGAGGCCACCGCCCGGCGCCATGGCGCGCACAGCCGCGAAGCTCCGCGCGGCCAGCGCCGGCGCGCCGAGGTTGTCGAGGTAGATCTTGCCGAGCGAGAAGCCGGCGAGCTGCGCGCTCACCTCGCTGGGGTGCTCCTTGACGACGCGCTCGAGGAAAGGCACGGCGCGGTCGGGGCGACCCGCCTGGCGCGCGACGTCGGCCGCGAGCATGAGGTCGTCCGGGTCGGAGAGATCGCGCAGCGGCACGCGACGGAGAAGGCCATACGCCTCGCCGAAGCGCCTCTCGCCCGCGAGCGTCACCCAGCGCCCGGCCGCGACTTGCCGCCGGGGAATGAGGCGCTGCTGCAGCAGGTGCCCTTCGTGCGGAGGCTCGGCGCGGACGGCGAACGGCGCGGGAACGACGACAGACGGAGCCCCGCGCGCGCGCGCGGATTTAGCAAAAGAGTCTGCGACCGACGCCGGCGCCGGCGCGGACTGCGAGCTCGACGTCGACGAAGCCTTCTCGGACGACGACGCCGGAACGAGCCCGCTGGCCGCGAGCTCGTCACGCACGTAGCCCCCGAAGACGAGCGCGAACGCGAGCGCCGCGCCGGTCACGCTCAGCGTCCCCCCGGCGATGGCCGTCCGCCGCTGCTGCCGCCGCCGCTGCAAGCGGATGAGCGCCAGCTCGACGTGGCCCGCGGGCCAACGCACGTCCACCCCGTCCCGAATGATCCCCACGGCCCGCTGGAGCCTCACCGGTAACTCCTCGATGTCCTTGTCTCTCTGCTCGCTCTGCCCGTTCATCTGCTCCCTCTCCATCAGCCCACCGCCTCCAAAGTCATCAACCCACCGCCTCCGAAATGACCTTTTGAGCGGCGACGATCCGCCGCTTCGCCGTCGCGAGCGAGCAGCCGCACAAGAGCGCGACCGTCTCGAGCCTTTCACCTTCGATGTGCCGCAACGACCAAGCCAGCCGCTGGTTGACGGGCATCGCGTCGAGCGCGCGATACATGCGCGTCAGCAGCAGTCGGTCCTCGGGCGAGATCGCCGGATCGACGAGCTCCTCGTACTCGATCGGCACGTCGAGGCCCACGAGCTTGCGCAGCTTGCGGACGCGGAGGCGCTGGCGCGCGACGTTGATCGTGATCGAGATCAGCCAAGCCTTGGTCGCGCCCTGATGACGGAGCCCACCGATGCCGCGCGTCGCGCGCAGGAAAACCTCCTGCACGAAGTCGTCGATGTCGTCCCGCAGGGCCGTGATGCGCAGCCCGAGCGAGGCCACCAACGGCGCATACCTCCGGAAAGCCTCCTCGACCGCGGCCTTCGGGTCAGCGGGCGGCAGGTCCTCGAGGCGCTGGGAGGCATCGCCCGGAACGGCGCCTGGAGCAACGAGGCGGAGGTGCGGTTTCTGTGCCGGCTGGGACATGCTGGTACCGTAGGCATAGATTACCCCCTGGGTCATTCGGCTCAAGCTCGATTCCCGTCGGAAAGGGCCTTTGTCTGGCAAGGTGCGGCATAGGCGCACCTTCCCTTGACCGCAGCGTCGGCGCGAGGCCAAACTGCGCCCCTCAACCTACTTTGACGAGGGCTGTCATGAACGCGCGCATCAAATTACTGACCCTGAGCTTCCTGGCCGGATTTTCGACGCTGGCCGTCAGCTGCGGCGGCGGGGGTAGCAAGCCGCTGACGGAGTTTGATTTTTGCACGCAGAAGGCGGCCGCCGAGTGCCAGGTGGCGAGCACCTGCGTCGTGACGATGGACGCCTGCCGGACTCAGCGAGAGAAGCTGTGCATGGACTTCGTGAGCGCCACCGAGGTCGCGCCGCGCGTGTTCGTGCCGGGCAACGTGTCGGCTTGCATCAGCAAGGCGAATAGCGTCTACAAACAGCCTGTCATCAAGCCGAGCGACATGGACGCGCTCACGGACGTTTGCAACTACGTCTTCCAGGGCGCGGTCGCCGATCTGGCGGCTTGCACGACGAAGTACGACTGCAAGAACAGCAAGGACATCTGCGACAAGGGCCACTGCGCCGCTCAAATGTCGGTCGGCGCGAACCTCCAGTGCGCGAACTTCGGCGCCGTGTGCGGGTCCGCGCAGTTCTGCAAGACCGTCGGTGCCGCGATGATGTGTACGGACAAAGGGAAGCAAGGCGCCGTCTGCGACGCCGCTGATCCCTGCCTCGACGCCGGATTCACCTGCAAGGCCGGAACGTGTGTCGCGCAGGCCGGCCAGGGTGAGTCCTGCACGAGCAACGCCGATTGTTCGTCGACGGTGCCGTACTGCAACCCGTACGCGAGCAACAAGTGCAGCCCCGGGCTGACGTTCTCGGCCGGCGCGACGTCCTGCAACGACTATGGTGGCACCGGCTCCACAACGGGAGCGGCGGGCGCGGGCGGCGGCGCCGCCGGCGGCGATGGCGCGGCCGGCTCGAGTGGCGCCGCGGGCGCGGGCGGCTCGGACGCCGCCGCCGGCTCCTCGGCCGGAGCGGCGGGCTCAGACGCCGCCACGGCGGACGGCAGCGACGGAGCCACCGACTAACCCGTGTCGGACCCGGACACGCAGCTCGGTCGGGCGCTCCGGGCCGTCCCCGAATGGGGATGGGCCCTGCTGTTCGCGCTCGTGATCTGTTTGCCGCGGCTCGGCGCCTTCGGCTTCTGGGATCCCTTCGAGCTCAAGCTCGCCGATCAGGCGCGCGACATGGTGCGCGCGGGCGCGCTGTTCGATCCGACCGTCGGGGGCAAGTACCCAGCGACGGCGCGCCTCGATCTGCTCCTCGCGGCGCTCGGCATCAAGCTCTTCGGGGCGAGCGAACTCGGGGCGCGCCTGCCCATCGCGCTCTCGGGCGTCGGCGCGCTCATGGCGGTCTACTGGGCGGGCGCCGGGCTCTTTCGCAAGCGGGCCGCGCTCCTCGGCACCCTCGTGCTCGGCAGCATGACCATGTTCGTGCTCGAGGCCCGCCAGCTCACGACAGACGTTCCGCTCATGGCGGCGCTCGCGCTCGCGATGGGCGGTCTCGGGCGCTACGCCTGGCCCGGCTCCGGCCAGCGCCGGCTCGCCGACCTGGGCGCCGGTCTCGTGGGGCTCGCCATCGGGTTCGTGGGCGGCGGCGCTCTCGCGGGCGCCGTGCTGCCCGTCGTCGCGCTCGTGGCGGCGATCGTCGTCGGCTGGGGCCTCGTGCCGCTCGACGATCACGCGGGCATCGACGACGGCACCGCCGAACTCGCGTCGGCGGGCATCGGCCCCGACATTGCCGGCGGAAAGCCGTTTGGCGCGAGCACGCTGCGGCCCGGCGCGCCGGGCTTCGCGGTCTTCGCGGCGCTCGGCCTCGCGGCGCTCGCGTTGCTCGTGGCGTCGATGACGGGCATCGTCGCCGGCAAGTACTCGGCGCTCCTGGGCGGTGTCCCCCGCAGCGGCGCGCCCACGCACACCTTCGAGACCCTGATTCGCGAGCTCGGCTTCGGCATGTTCCCGTGGAGCGCCGTGGCCGTCTTCGCCCTCGCGCGTCCGCTCATCCGGCTCGACGCCGAGGGCGCTCCCACCAACGCGCGCCTGGCCTTCGGCCAGCTCTACCTTTTCCTGTTCGCCGGCTTCGGCTTCGCGCTTTCGACCTACCGGCTCATGATCTTCGGCGAGGCGCGCGCCATCTGCCTCGCCCCGATCGCGCTCGCCATCGGCGTCTTCCTCGACGAGGCGCTCGAGGGGCGCCGCCTGGAGCCGGTGGCCGGCTTGCTCATGGGCACGGGCACGATGGTGGTCGCGCGCGACTTCTACCTCGCGCCCGAGGAGCTGGCGTCAGTCCATCTCTTCGAGAAGGTCAAGTGGCCGTCGACCCTGTCGATCGGCGAGCTCGTCCTCGGCATCGGATTCCTCGCGGCGCTGGGCGTCTACGCCGGGCTCGCGGCGCGCGGGCGCGCGCTCGGCCGCGTCGCGACGCGCGAGCTCGGCCGCGCGAGCGAGCGCCGCCGTCGCCTCGAGCGCGGCATCGTCGAGCTCGGGCGCTGGGGCCTGCAGGGCGCCGTCGCGGTCGCCGTCGTCTTCGCGCTCTACGTGGCGCAGGAGCTCGTGCCGCGGCTGTCGACCCACTTCTCCTTCAAGCCGGCGCTCGAATCGTACGCGCGCTTCGCGCACCCGGGCGACAAGATCGCGCGCTATCACGTCGAGGGCCACGGCACGGGCTTCTATGGGAGCGACACCATCACGGACGTCCCCACGCAGGAGCGGCTCGAGGAGTTCCTGCGCGACAAGGCCCGCGTCTTCGCGCTCGTCTCGACCGACGATCTCGCGGCCATCGACGCGGGGCTCAAGCGCGCCCACCAGAGTTACTTTGTGCTCGACGCGTCTTCGTCGCGCTTCCTGCTGCTCTCGAACCAGCTCGGCCACAACGAGACCGACGCGAACCCGCTCAAGAACGACGTCTGGATGGCACCCACGCCGCTCGGACCTGCGGGCGAGTTCGCGCCCAACGAGACGCCGCCCTGGAAGTGGCGCGTGCCCGTGTCGGTGACGTTCGGCGACGAAATCGAGCTCGTGGGCGCCGATTTCCCGACGTCGGTGCGGCGCCCGGGGAAGATCCCGCTCGATCTCATCTTCCGCGTCAAGAAGGCGCCGCCGGCCGGCTACAAGATCTTCATCCACTACGACGGGCCCGCGGCGCCGCGCGTGATCGGCGACCACGATCCTGTCAACAAGGCGTTCCCCACGGCCTACTGGCTCCCGGGCGAGTACATCCGCGACCACACCGACACCGACGTGCCGCTCATGACGACGCCCGCGGGCACGTATACTGTGTACGTCGGATTCTGGCCGGGCGGCGAGGGCAAGCGCCTCAAGGTGACGCAGGGAAGCAACGACGGGGCCGATCGTGTGCGGCTCGGAACGCTGGAAATCAAGTGAAGCCTGCGCGCGCCTGAGCGCTTCATCTTGAGAGCTTCGTGCCGAAGGTGCTAAGGGTGGTCTTGAGGCGATGACGCGGAGGGGGAAAGATCGCAGGCGGCGCGAGGTCAACGTCCCGGCGGACCGGCGCCGCACGGGCATCGATCGCCGCGTCCACACGCGCGTCATGGTCGACCTCGAGGTCGACTACAAGAGCGCGGACAACTTTCTCTTCGCGTACATCACCGACATCAGCGCGATGGGCATCTTCATCCGCACGAACGCGCCCGAGCCGCCGGGGACGCGCATCAACATGCGCTTCACGCCTCCCGGCGGCCCCGAGCTCAACCTCGAGGGCCGCGTCATGTGGGTCAACCCGTACCGCGCGGGCAGCTACGACAACATCAATCCCGGTATGGGCGTCCAGTTCGTCGACCTGGACGCGCCCCAGCGCGAGCAGATCGTGAACCTCGTGCGCACGTTCGCCTATCTGTCCGACGACGAAGAGCCGAAGGGCAACAGCTAGGGTTAGAGCACGAGCTCGTTGGCCAAGGCAGGTTGCGCGACCTCGTGCGCGGCGGTCAACATCTGGGAGCACTGCACCTTCACGTCATCGTCTGCGAGGCCGGCGAGCACAATCTATCACCGCGCCCCGCCGTCCCGCTCGATGCACATTCGCGCTAACATCGCCCGCTTCCCATGGGTGATCGCGAGGCCGAACAGATCGTCTGGGAGAGCGATCGGATAGAGGCGCTCGGCGGCGGCCTCATCGCGGCGGCGAGCGCCGCCGGCATGGGCGTGTGCCTGGTGTCGATGCAAAATCCACGGCGGGTCGTGTACATCAGCGACCGCGGCGCCGAGATCCTCGGTCATGCGCGCGCGGACATCCTGAGCCGCCCGGCCGTCGACTTCCTCGCGCCCGACGAGCGCGCCAGGCGCGACGCGACCGGCCCGCGCGTGCGCGACGACGACCGCCCTCAGTTCACCGAGGTCGTCGTCAAGCGCGCCAACGGCGAGGAGGTGCCCGTCGAGGTCGCGCTCGCCCCCATCCGGCTCGACGACGCGCCCGGGCTCAT
>DASZFV010000127.1:0-11521 GCA_035939455.1 Polyangia bacterium | reverse complement strand
GGCCTTCTTCATGCGCGGGTTCGGCAGGATGAAGCGCAGCGCGTGCGTGACCGCCCCGGCGGCCACCTCGTCGGCTGTCGGCAAGAGCGCCGCGATGGGGAAGCCGCCCGCGTCGGCCGACGTGCACTGATCGCCACGCAGGCTGTCGGGGTAGGCCTTCGTCAGATCCCAGATGAACGCGCCGAGCGCCGTGAAGGCCGCCGCTGACTGCGTGGCGTTGTAGAGCTCGTAGAGCTCGCGCTGGCTCGTCTCGACGACGAGGACGTGACAGTCGCCTTTGGCCGTGTCGCACGTGTAGTCGCCGCTGCCCTCCGTGTTGCCGCCCACGGGCATCGGCATCTGCAGCGGGACGGGATCGCAGTCCGGGCCGCCGTAGCAGTACGGGTCGGCCGCGCGCGACGTGATCGTCTGGCGGGGCGTCGTGCTGTCGGCGAACAAGAGCGGGATCGAAAAATCGATCTGCAGCCGCCCGCCGCCCCAGCCCCCCGACGCGTCAAGCGCCGCGAGGATCGCGGCGGAGCGCGCCGCAGGTGCCAGCTTCGACACGTCCTTCGTCCACGGCTCGGGCTGCGTGAAGAGGCCGCCGACCGTCGCCACACCTTGGCCGGCCGCGCCCGTGCTGCCGGCCGCGCCCGTGCTGCCGGCCCCTCCGGTGCCGCCGGCCGCGCCCGTGCTGCCGGCCCCTCCGGTGCCGCCGGCGGTCCCCATTCCCCCTCCGGCGCTGCTGCGACCCGCGGCGCCGCTTGTTCCTGCGTTTCCGGCGTTTGTTCCGCCGTCCTGGCTGGAGCTCGCTCCGACCGAGCACGCCGACGTGACGAGGCTCGTCAACAGGATCGCGACTCGGGACCCCAGCCGTCGAGTGTTCAAATCCATCAGTTGCCGCCATCGGCCAATTCCTTGCAGAACTGGTGCTCGCGCGCGATGACCTCGGCGGCCGGGCGCTCGCCATGGGGAACTTTTTCGTAGGCCGTGGCAAGCGTGCAGTGCACCTCGGGATCGAAGGGGTTCGTCGCGAGCGCGGCGCGGAGCTCGACGATGGCCTCGCCGGGCGCGCCCTTGGCGAGCCTGGCCTCACCCGCGATGACGTGGGGCCAGGGCAGGTCCGGGAACACCGTCTCCACGGGCTCGAGCGCGCGCAACGCGCGATCGGGCTCGCCGAGCACGAGGTACGTGCGGCCCAGCTTCACGGGGAAGAGCCACGCCGCCGCGGGGTCGCGGCTGCCGTGTCCCGCGGACGTCACGGCCTTGGCGCCCTTCTCGTACTCGATGACGGCGGCGCGCGGGCGTTCGCGCCGCAGGAGCATGTTGCCGAGGCGCAGGAAGCGGAACGCCGCCGTCGAGGTCGTCGACGCCTTGCCCGAGGGCGACAGCGCCTCGTCCTCGCTGGGTTTGCGCTGCGAGGCGATGGCGTTGGGCTTGCGTATGTGCGTCGTCGGAAAATCGATGGCGGGGAACGTCTTGTACTTCTGTGCGACCATGTAGGCGCGCCAGCCGTGCTCGAAATCGGTCCAGGTCACGCCCGCCGCCTCCGCGACCGCCTCGCGCGCGTCTTCTCCGTCGCCCACGCGCTTGACGGCCGCGCGCAGGCCCGCCGTACCCTTCTCGGCGTAGAGGTGGCCCACGGCGTTCGCGACCTCGGCGAAGGCCAGCGTGGCGTCCTCGGCCGACGGCAGCTTGGCCATCGACGGGTGCATGGCCTCGAAGGTGATGAGCTTGCCCGTGCGCAGCGCCTTGGCGAGCATGTGCTCCATGGCGGGCGGGATGCGGCCGCCCGCCGGCTCGTGCCAGCGGCGCTCGAGGAACTTCGCGAGCCCCTCTTGCAGCCAGACGGGCGCGCGGTCGCGCGTGAGCGACGAGACGGCGTAGTGCACGAGCTCGTGGTTGATCGTGTCGAGCCACGGATACCCGGTGGCGAGCGCGCGCGGCGACGTCACCATGAGGCGCGCCCACTTGCACAGCGCGATCGTTCCGGTGCGCGCGACCTCGGCCACCGTGAGCGACGAGACAGCCGCGAGGTCGGACGGGCTGCGGTAGACCTCGATGCGGATAGGGATCTCGGCCTCGAACCCGAGGTCGTCGTGCAGCGCGCGGTACGCCGCCTCGAGCGCCTCACGCGCGTAGGGCAGGAGCACGCCGTCGACGGCGGGATAGCGAACGATGAAGTGTCCGAAGCGCTCCTCCTTGTGATCCTTGATGGCGTCGCGCGCCTCGGCGGCCAGCGCGCGCAGCTCGCGCGCGTTGACGGCGCTCGCTTCGCGCGGGCCGGCCGCGAGCGAGGTCTCGAGATCGTGAACGGAGTCGGCGTAGTCGCCCTCGAGGAAGTGCTCGTAGCCCTTCAAATAGAGCGTCTGCGGCGCCTCGGGCGCGACGCGCATGAGCTCGGCGACGCCCGCGCGCCCGTCCGCGAAGCGCCACTCGTCGAGCTGCTTCTCGGCGGTGCGCGCGAGGACGGCGACCTCTTCGGGCGAGGCGCGCTCGGCCCGCGCGCGCGCGGCCGCCCCGGCCACGAGCGTGGCCGCCGCCGCGATCAGGACGCCGCGCACGCGCCGCGTCACTTCACGAGCTCCTCGTAGTAGCGGCGCACCTCGTCGCGGAACCGCTCGGGCGCCTTCTCCTTCATGGCGTCGAGGAGCTCCTGCCGCCAGGCGCGCGGCGCCGTCGTCTCGTCGGCGCCCGGAATGCGCACGGGATCGTGCCGCGGCTTGCTGCCGCCCATCGAGCGCTCCTGCATCGAGTCGCGCAGCTTGGCGAGCCGGTCGGCGGCGTCGCGCTCCGCGACCGCGGCCGACTTCGACTCGCTGCGCTTGAGCATCTCCGCCGCCTGCCGCATGCGGCCTGCCGCCGACTTGAGCTCCCCCTCGGCGTTCTCGAGGCCCGGCATCTTGCCGAGCCGGCGCGCCGCCTCGTCGGCCGTCTCGTCGGTGCGCTGGCCGATGGCGCCTTGCTTGTCGCCCTGCTGGCGCGCCTGCTCGCGCTCGGCGGGTGACATCGTGTCTTGCGGCCGCGGCAGCAGCTTGTCGAGGTCGTCGGCGATCTCCTGGGCGAGCCCCCGCGCCTCGCCGACGGCTTCTGCGCTCTTCTCGCGCTCCGCGCCATCGCCCTTGCGGTGCGCGCGCTTGCTCTCGGCGGCGGGTCCCTGAGCGCTCGCGGCCTCCTGGAGGTGATCGGCCGCGCGATCGAGGTTGTTGGCGGCGCGCTCGGCCTCGCCCTTGGCCTCGGCGAGATCGCGCTCGCCGAGCAGGCGCATCATCTGCTTGGCGCTGTCGCGCGCGCGCTCGATGTCCTCGGCGAGCGCGCTCTCCGGATCGCCCGTGGGCACGCTCGCGAGGCGCTGCTTGAGCTTGTCGATCTTGTCGTTTTCGCGCTTGAGAAAGTCCTCGAGCTGTCCGGAGAGGCGCTTCTCGACCTCGGCCTCCTGCTTGCCGGCCAGGCCCTGCGTGTCCTTCTCGAGCGAGCGCTCGTCGCCCTCGATTTCGCCGACCTTCTTCATGAGGTCGGCCACGACGCGGTTCTCCTGCGGGAAGCGCTCGGCGCCGAAGCCGTCGAGGTTCTGGTCGAGCATCTGGCGCAGCCCGCGCAGATCATCGCCGAGCTGCGCCAGCGCCTTGTCGAGGTCGCCCAGGTCGCCCTTCTCGAGCATCTCGTCGAGCTTCTTCGCCTGCGCCGCGACCGCCTTCATGTCGGGCGAGTTGCGCCACTCGTCGGGCACGTCGTTGCGATCCTTGAGCTCGGCCATCTTCTGGGCCAGCTCGCTGATGCGCGCGCGCAGGTCGCGCGCCTCGCGCTCGAGCTGCCGCCGCAACGCCTCGTCCTTCGTCGCCTTGTAGCGCGTCAGCAGATCCTGCAGGCGCTGGTGCGCGTCCGTGAGCTCGCGGCCGAGCGTCGCCAGGTCCTCGAGCCGCTGCCGCCCCACGAGGTCGTCGAGCAGCAGGACGTCGCGCTCGAGCTCGGCGGCGTGGCGCGCCGACATGCCGTCGAGCTTGGCGAGCCCTCCGGGCGCCGCCGCCGCGCGCAGCGCCGTCAGCGCGGGCGCCTCCTCGCGCAGCAGCTTGGCGAGCCGATCGGCGACGCCGGCCAGCGCGGCGCGCAGCGCCTTGCCGAGCGTGCCCTCGCGCCGGTCGGCGTCGAGCAGCCGCCCGAGCAACGTGAGGTGCGCCTCCTCGGCCTCGTGGACGGCGGTCAGCGCCGCGAGCCGCCCGGCCGTCGCCTCGCCCGCCTCGGGGCGTCCGTCGGCCGCGCCCGGGCCGTGCTCGAGCCTGTCACCGAGGTCGCCGAGCAGGCGCTCGAGGACCTCGCGCTGGCGCTCGAGCCGGTCCTCGAGCGACTCGTGGGCGTTCTGGATGATCACGGTGAGCGTGCGCGACGAGCCGACCTTCGCTCCCGACACCTCGTCGCGATCGTGCGCCTCGATGTGGTACGCGATGCGCTCGCCCGCGAAGAGCGCGCTCGCGGCCGGGTCCCAGAGCGTGCGCCCTTGCGCCGTCTTCGCGCCGTGCGCGTCCCGGAGCAGCGTCCGCTGCTCGGGGCGGTCGCCCACGCGAAAGACCAGCTCGACGGCGCCGAGGCCGTAGTCGTCGGACGCCGTGTACCCGACCTCGAGGGGCCGGGACGTCGCGAGCTCGAGGCGATCGGCCGGACCCTGGATCTCGACGCGCGGCGGGGCGTCCGCCTCGGCCTCGATGCGGTGGGAGGCGCGCTCGCGCACGGAGCGTCCGAAGGTCGGCTGCAACCAGTAGCGATACGCGCTGCTGCCCGTGAGCGTCAGCTCGGCGCGCAGCGTGCCGTCGGCCAGCGTCGCGGAGAGCTGGCCGCTCTCGCCCTCCTCACCGAGCAGCAGGAGCGCCTTGCGCGCCGAGCGCAGCGGCCGCGCCTCGAGGCGCGCGCGCGTGCCCTTGACCGCCACGAGATCACCCGTCGAGCCCTCGACGGTGCGGGGCGGCAGCCCCGTGTACGCGGGATACGTGTAGATGACGCGCACGTCGCTCACGAGCGGTCCCTGCGAGACCGCCGCGCCCTCGAACAGCGTCGGCCGGTGCACGAGCGTGCGCAGGCCGACCGCCAGACCGGGGAAGAGCGCCGCGGCGCCGACGAGGACACCCAGCGCGCCGAGGCCCGCGGCCACCGCCCCCGCGGCCGGGCGCATGGGGACGAGCGCGCGCGGATCAACGGGCTCGAGCGCGCGGACGACGTCGGCGTGGAAGGCGCGCACGAGCGTGGGCGAGACCAGCGCGGCCGCGTCGGCGCCCACGCCCTCGGCGAGCTCGACGGCGGACATCAGATCGCTCGCGAGGGGCGGCACGAGCGTGCCCGCGCGCCGGGCCGCCGCACGCTCACCGCGCAACTTGCGCGCGGGCCGCAGCACGCCCGCCACGAGGCACCCGACCACGAGCGCGAGCCCGACGCTCGTCGTGACCGTCGGCCAGAACCCCGCCGGTCCCACGGCGGCGGCCGCCGCCGAGAGGCCGAGCAGCGCCGCGATGAGCACGGTTGCTCCGAAGCCAGCCGTCTCGATGGCCGCCCGCAAGAGGAACCTCCTACGCATCGCGGCAAGGAAGCTCCGAATCCGCTCCGTCTCCGACATCAGGTGACCGAGCGGTCATAGTAGCCGATCGGAATGGGACGGGCCGCCCGGCACCCGCCCGGCTCAGAAGAGCGGTGCGACAACGTGCGTGTGACTCCGACGATTCGCGAACCTCAGAAGCGCCGTGATTTTAGGCACTCTTTGTCGGTATCGCGGTTGCACTGGTGTCGGTGCAGCCATGGAAAACATAAAGGGCACGGAAGGTGGTCTTTTCGGTGGTACCAAAGCGCCTCAGACGCACGGGGCGAATTCGCTCCGCGATCAGGACGAGCGCGACGATCCGGACGAGCCGATCGTGGCGGCGTGTGGCGGAGATCGCGCCGCGCTCAACCGCCTGCTCGCGGATGCCCGGCCGCGACTCGTGGCCGTCGCGATGCGCATCGTGCGTGATCCAGACGACGCTGAGGATGTGGTGCAGGAGTCACTCCTCAAGGTGTGCCGCTCGCTCACGCGTTTCGAAGGGCGGTCGGCCTTCACGACGTGGCTGCACCGGATCGTCGTCAACGCCGCGCTCGATCGCCTGCGCCGCCACCGGGCGCGCCGCGAGCGGCCGGTCGAGGACGAAGATGACGCGCTCGAGGGCGCGGCCGCGGACATGGTGGACGAGCAGACGCCCGAGCGGGTCGCGAGCCGCAACGAGACGGGCGCCGTCGTGCGCGGGGCGCTCGCGCGCCTCTCGCCGAGCCACCGCGAGATCCTCGTGCGGCGCGAGTTCGACGGCGAGTCCTACCAGGATCTCGCCCGCCTCGTGCGCTGCCCCGTGGGCACCGTCATGTCGCGCCTGCACCACGCCCGCCACCGCCTCGCCGCCGAGCTCGCGCCCAAATTCGAGCGCGCCGCCTAGGCAAGCATAGAATCAGGCCCTGCGGGCGGATCGGGCGGGCACAAAGACGGGTGACCTGGGCTCGGCAGGCGAGCTTCGCGTGGCTTGGCCACACGAAGCGAGGGGGCCCCGGTATGCGAGCGGCAGCGAGCCATACCCCGTCAGATCAAGTAGTATTCGGGGTCCGTGGCGTCGCCTTCCGCTCCGTTCGGCCCCGAGCGCTCCCCGAGGGGTCTCGCGTGGCTGCGCGCCCACCGGGGGGGCGTGGGCATCGCGCTCGCCGTCGTCGCCGGCGGCGTCTACCCCTCGGCCGTCGGAACGTTCGCGGCGCGCAGCTTCGCGGCGCGCGCCTCGACCCGCCTCGGGCGGGCGGTCACCGTGGGCCAGGGACGCGCGGGCCTCGGCGACGTCACCTTCACGAACGTGCGGGTCGCCGGCACGACCGGTCCCGACCTGGTCTTCGTGGGGGGCGTCGTCGTTCCGTTCGGCGTCGCCTTCGGCGGCAGCGGGCCCGTGCGCGTGAGCGGTTTACGCGCCAACATCGTGCGCGGCGGGGCCGACGACAACGTGACGGCGATCCTCGATCGGCTGCGCGGTCACGGCGGCGGCACGGGCAAGAGCGCGGCGTCGCCGCCCGGGCTCGTCATCGAGAGCGCCTCCATCGAGGCGCGCGATCGGCAGAGCGGCCTCGTGGTCACGATCGACGGCCTCTCGGGGGAGGTGCTCCCGAACGCCCGTCTCGCGCTGCACGCGCGCGGCGTCCACGGCTTGCTCGCGCTTGCGGGCGACGATCAGGGGCCGCGCTTCGGCGCCGACGAGCTTCACGTCGAGGCGCCGCTCGAGGGCACGCGCCCGCGCGGCCTGCCCGCGGTGCGCGTCAAGGGCGGCTTCGCGACGCCGCTGCCGAGGCTGTCCCTCACGGGCATCGCCGGCGTGATCGCGCCGCCCCCGCGCGAGGCGAGCGGGCCGGCGCCCAACGCCCATCGCGTGACGATCGACCTACACGGCAGCTACGGCGGCGCGCGCGAGGACCTGTGGACGGCGAAGGGCCACGCCGACTTCGACCGGGAGGAGGGCGCCCTCGCGCTGCGCGCCGAGCAGTTCTCGCTCGACAAGATCGCGGACGTGCTCCCGAAGGCGGTGCTCGCGCCCGCGAACACCAAGCTCGACGCCGCCTTCGATCTCGCCTGGAGCGCGGGAGTCGTTCACTTCGGCGGCGACCTGGCGGCCGTGGGCGTCTCGGTCCAGAACGACGCGCTCGCGAGCGATCCCGTCGAGGACGTCTCCATCGGCCTCGCGCTGCGCGGCACGATCGTACCGGCCGCGCGCCGCATCGAGCTCGAGCGCGTCGAAGCGCGCGTGCGCGACCTCACGGCGCGGCTCACGGGCACGATCGAGCTGCCGAGCGGCAGCTACAGGTTCGGCAACGGGCGGAAGATCCCGTTCGTGCCCAAGGTCGATCTGACGTTCGCCGTGCCGCGCTTGCCCTGCGCCAAGCTGCTCGCGAGCATCCCGGCGGCGCTCACGCCGAAGCTCGAGGGCTTCGTCCTGAAGGGCATGTTCGAGGCGCAAGTGGCCGCCAAGGTCGACTTCGCGGCGCTCGACGCGCTCGACCTGCACGGCAAGGTGGGCATCGACGGGTGCAAGGTCGTCAAGGCGCCCAACGCCGTCACGGCGCTCCAGCGCGGGGAGCCGATCGTCGTCAACGTCGAGGTGCCGCCGCCGCCTGGCGCGGGCTCGGCGCGGGGCGAGACCGAGACGCTCGCCGTCGTGGTCGGCCCCGAGAACCCGGACTTCACGCCCTACGACCAGATCTCGCCGTACCTCATCAACTCGATCATGACGACCGAGGACAACGGCTTCTTCAAGCACCGCGGCTGGGTGACGTCCGAGTTCAAGAGCGCGCTGCGCCGCAACCTCGCGGGCGGCGGCTTTCGCCTGGGCGCGAGCTCGATCACGATGCAAATGGTGAAGAACGTGCTCCTCAGTCAGGAGAAGACGCTCTCGCGGAAGCTGCAGGAGCTCTTCCTCGTCTGGTACCTGGAGCAGAACCTGCCCAAGGAGCGCATCCTCGAGCTCTACTTCAACGCCATCGAGTTCGGGCCGCGCCTCTACGGCATCGGCCGCGCCACCCGTCACTACTTCGGAAAGAAGCCGTCCGAGCTCAACCCCGTCGAAGCGGCCTTCTTCTCGTCGATCCTGCCGAGCCCCAAGCGGCGCTACATCCAATATTGCCACGGGGTCCTGTACCCGCCCTGGGACAAGTACGTGCACCGCATCGTCGCGAAGGCGCACGAGCGCGGGCGGCTCACCGACGAGGAGCTCGCGCAGTGGTCGGTCACGCCGCTCGTCTTCGACCGGAGCGAGGCGACGTTCAGCGAGAAGCAATGCCTGGAATGGGTCAAGTCCATGGCGACGCACCCGGAGGCCGAGGTGCCGCCCGACCTCGCCGACGACGCGGACGCCGCCGGCGACGAGGCGTTCTCGGCGCGCAAGAAGCTCGGCCGGCTGTTCGTGCGCGGCGGCCGGCAGCGCGGCCCGGCCGCGCCGGGGCGATCGGTGGCCCGCGCGCGCTGACGGACGCCGAGGGAACTCACAACCGATGGCCGACGACCTGCTCTCGAAGGATCCCGCCGCCGTCTGCGCCGCGCTGGCGCCGCTGCTCATGGAGGAGCGGCGCGCGCGCATCGACGCGGCCGTGGCGGCGCGGCTCGGGGGCCTGCGCGTCGTCATCGAGAACCTGCACGATCCACACAACGGCGCCGCCGTGCTGCGCAGCGCCGAGGCTTTCGGCATCCAGCGCGTCGACGTCATCGAGGCCGTCGAGCCGTTCCGGTTCTCGTCGACGGTGACGCAGGGGTGCGAGAAATGGCTGGACGTCGTGCGCCACAAGACCCTCGACGCGGCCATGGCCGCGCTCCGCCGCGACGGCTTCGTGATCTACGCGGCCGTGCCGGGCGCCGAGGCGTCCGTCGAGGACCTGAACTTCTCTCGGCCCGCGGCGGTCATGGTGGGCAACGAGCACGACGGCCTGACGGGGGAGGCCATCGACGCCGCCGATCGCGTCTTCGCTATTCCCATGCCGGGCATGACGGCCAGCCTCAACCTCTCGGTCGCGACGGCGCTCATCGCCGAGCGCGCGGCCGCCATGCGGCGGCGGGCGTTGCGGGCCGAGGGCGATCTGGTCGCGGGCGAGCGGCTGGCCCTGCGCGCCCGCTTCTACGCGGCCTCGGTGCGCGGCGCCGAGGCCGTCGTCGCGCGTTATCGCGCGGGCCGATCGCTTTCTTGAACCGCGTCGCCTGACAGATAGACTCCACGGATGGCGGCCGGCCCCTTTCTGGACGATCGCGACCCGCGTCGCCCGAGGAAGCCGCCCGCGCCCAAGCTCGCGGGCAAGGTGGGTGGGGGCCGGGGCGGGGGCGGGCTCGGTGGGCGCGCGACGCGCGACGGCGGTTCGGGTGGACTGCGCGCCGTCAAGCTCGCGCTCTGGCTGGGCGTCTTCGCGGCCTTCGCGGGCGCGGCGGGGCTCGTGGGCCTGTTCGCTTACTACGGCAGCGATCCCAAGCTGCCCAAGATCAGCAAGCTCGACGACTTTCGCCCCAAGCAGGTGACGCGCATCCTCGACCGCGCGGGCACGCCCATCGGCGAGCTCGGGCTCGAGAAGCGCACGGTCGTTACCTACGCCGTGATCCCCCAGCTGCTCGTCAACGCGGTCGTCGCCGCCGAGGACGCCGACTACTTCAACCACGAGGGCATCGACTACCGCGGCATGCTGCGGGCGTTCGTCGAGAACGTGCTGCGGGGGCGCACGGCGCAGGGCGGGTCGACCATCACGCAGCAAGTCGTCAAGACGATGCTGCTCACGCCCGAGCGCAGGCTGCGCCGCAAGGTCCAGGAGATCATCCTCGCGCGCCAGCTCTCTCAAAAGCTGTCGAAGGAGGAAGTCCTCACGCTCTACCTCAACCAGATCTACTACGGCCACGGCCGCTACGGCTGCGAGGAGGCGGCCCGCTACTACTTCGGCAAATCGGTGCGCGACGTCAACCTGGCGGAGGCGGCGCTGCTCGCGGGGCTGCCGCAGAGCCCGGAGCGCCTCTCGCCGCGCAAGCACCCGGACGCCGCCAAGACGCGCCAGCGCTACGTGCTCGGGCAGATGGCCGAGCGCGGCTTCATCGACCGCAAGACGGCCGACAAGGTCGCGGCCGAGCCCATTCGCCTCTCGCGCGAGCCGCTCGCGGCGCGCGGCACGGCGATGGAGGTGGTCGACAGCGTCGGGCGCTACCTCGCGGACCACGGCGACGCCTCCGAGTCGGGCACGACGGTGCAGACGACGATCGACGCGCGCATGCAGGAGCTCGCGCGCGCGAGCCTCGAGCGCGGCCTCGAGGACTTCGACGCGCGACAGGGCTTCCGCGGCCCGTCGGGCCACCTCTCGGGCAAGGCGCTCGACAAGCGCCACGCCGTCCTCGCGGCGGCGCACAAGAACGGGGTCAAGGACGCCGAGGTCATCGAGGGCATCGTGAAGCGCGTCGAGGCGTCAGCGGCCGGCGCCAAGGAGCCGACGGGTGCCAAGGAAGCGCGCGCCAAGGACGCCGTCGCCAAGAGCGCGCTCGGCAAGGACGCGCTCCCAAAGAAGGATCCGGGCAGGCTCTTTGTCGACATCGGTCTTCCCGCGGGGGAGGGCGTCGTCGATCTGTCGCTCGAGCCGCGATACGCCAAGGGGCCGAAGCCGCTCGCGGCGCGCTTCGCGCCCGGCGACGTCGTGCGCGTGCGGGTCGCCAATGTGGGTGATCGGCCCCGCGTCGAGGGCGGGCCGATCCCGCTCATGCTCGAGCTCGGGCCGCAGGCGGCCATGGTCGTCATGGATCCGCGCACGCGCGAGCTCCTGGCCGTCGTGGGCGGCTACGCCTTTCGCGCGGGCACCTACAACCGCGCCGAGCGCTCCGAGCGCCAGCCGGGCTCGTCCTTCAAATCGATCTTCTACGCCGCGGCCATCGAGGCGCAGAAGATCACGCCCGCGACGATCATCGACGACTCGCCCACGCCCTACAAGGGCTGGAAGCCCGACAACTACGAGAAAGACAGCTTCGCGGGGCCCATCCGCGTGCGCACGGCGC
>DASZFV010000126.1:0-15376 GCA_035939455.1 Polyangia bacterium | reverse complement strand
CGCACGCCCGAGCGGCGACGTCGGCGCGGCCTCCGTGCTATCAACGAAGGGCGACGTCATGGCGCCCCCCCTGCCACGTTTGCGCCCGGAGCTCGACATCATGCCGTCGCCGCTGCCGGACCAGCCCGGCCTGCTCCTGCGCGATCCATTCCGCTACTCGGACGCCGTGCTCGTCATACCGCCCGTGCTCGCGCGCTGCCTCGGCTGCTTCGACGGCGCGCAAACCGAGGCGGACCTACACGCGGAGCTCTCCCGCCTCACGGGCGAGATCTCGGTGCGCGAGCCGGCGCGCCACCTCGTCAAGGCGCTGCGCGAGGCGGCCTTCCTCGACGACGAGGTCTTCTCGGCGCGACGCGCGAGCCGTCACGACGCCTTCGCCGCGGCGTCCGAGCGGACGCCTGCGCAAGCGGGCTCGGGTTATCCCGCCGAGGCCGCGTTGCTCGCGACGACGCTCGACGGCTATCTCGAGCGAGCGCCGCCGCGCGACGCGCGCGGGGCGAACGTCGAGGCGCTCCTCGGCGTGGCGGCGCCGCACGTCAGTCCCGAGGGAGGCGTCGCCTCTTACGCCGCCGCCTACCGCGGGCTGCCCGCCGATCTCGGCGAGCGCACGTTCGTGATCCTCGGAACCTCGCACTACGGCGAGCCCGACCGCTTCGGGCTCACGCGCAAGCCGTTCGCGACGCCCTTCGGAGCGACGGCGCCTGACGCGCGCCTCGTGAACGAGCTCGCACGCGCCGCCGGCGACGCGGCTCACGTCGAGGATTACTGCCACGCCGTCGAGCACTCGATCGAGTTCCAGGTCGTGTTCCTGCAGCACCTCTACGGTCCGAACGTGAAGATCGTTCCGATCCTCTGCGGCGCCTTCGTCGACGGCCCGGCTACCCGGCGGCCGCCCGAGTCGAGCGACGCGGTCGCGCGCTTCATAGACGCGCTCGGCAACGTCGCGGCGCGCGAGGGCGAGCGGCTGTTCTTCGTCCTCGGCGTGGACATGACCCACATCGGGCGCCGCTACGGCGACGATGTCGCGGCGCGCGCCGGCAAGGGCGAGCTCGTCGAGGTCGAGACGCTGGACCGCGAGCGCATCGCCCGCCTCGAGGCCGGCGACGCCGCAGGCTTCTGGGACCTCGTGCGCGAAGGCGGCACGCCCGCGCAAGGCTACGACGCCCTCAAGTGGTGCGGCTCGTCGCCCTTCTACACGTTCCATCGCGCCCTGCCCCACGCCCGCGGCACCCTCCTGCACTACGAGCAGTGGAACATCGACGACGCCAGCGTCGTCAGCTTCGGCGCGCTGGCCTTCCGCGACGGGGAGTGACCCTCGAGCAGGAGCCTGATATGTTCCGAAGCCGTCTATGGCCCAGGCGCGGGCTATGCTACGCACATGACGACTGCGCCTCCCGGCTTCTTGGACCACGAGCTCGCACAGGCGGCGTTCGTGTGCGACCTTTTGAGGGTACGTGACCTGCTCCAGCGCGGTGCCAGCCCTAACGCCCGCGACCGCGAGGGCCGCCCCCCACTCGTCTCGGCGATCCTCGGGAACAGCGTGGCGCTCGTCGGCCTGCTGCTCGAGTCGAGGGCCGAGGTCAACGCCACCGACCCACACGACTGGACGCCACTCCACTTCGCCGCCGAGGAGGTGCTGCCCCAAATGACGAGCCTGCTGCTCGCCAAGGGCGCCGACCCGAATCGCCGCGACGACGAAGGCAATACGCCGCTCCACCGCGCGGTCTTCTCGGCGCGCGGCAGTGACGAAGTCGTGCGATTGCTCCGCAAGAACGGCGCGCGCGAAGACGTGAAGAACAAGGCCGGCGAGACGCCCAAGTCCCTGGCCGAGCGCCTCGGCGAGACGGTCTTCAGCTCGAACTGAGAAGAAGGCCACCCGCGCTCAGAGCATCGCCCCGGTGATCTTCAGCTCCTCGAGGTACGTGATCTCCTGGGGCGTCGACGCGCGTCCGAGCGTGGCGTTTCGCGTGGGGAACCGGCCGAAGCGGGCGACGACGTCGTGGTGCTTGCGCACGAACTCGAGGCCACGCTCGTAGAAAGAGCGGACGGCCGGCGGCGCCTCGTTCGTGACGCGCTCGGCGTACGCGAGGCCGCGCTCCTGCAAGACGTTATCCTCGGCGTGCGAGAGGGGCAGCGAAAAAAACAAGCGCTCGTGCAGCGCGAGATCCTGGTCCATGCTCGCTTCGAGGCCGGTCACGGCGAGGCGCTGCGCGATGGCGTCCTGCGCGTACGACAGCGGCGTGCCACGGAAGACGTTCCGCGAGAACTGATCGAGCAGCACGATGAGCGCGAGGCGCTCGCGAGGCGTCTCGGCCCAGTCTTCGAGCTCGCCGCGCCGCGCGCGCTCGAGATCGCCCCCGAAGCGCTCGGCAATCTCGCGATCGATCTCCGGGCCGCCGTAGAACCACTTCGTGCCGCGACGCTCGAGGGCGCCGATGCTGTCGATCGGATCGCGCTCGTCGCCGAACCAGTAGCTCAGCACCGCCGCCGCGTCGGTCATCGCAGCTCAGCATACACCTGGGCGCGCGTCCGGATCGAATGCAGGATCAACTCCTGCCACACCTCCTGATAACGTGTGCCCGTGGACCACCGCTTCTCCGCCCCCCCGGGTGGCGACGACCTGGACGGCCTGGTCGCGCTCTCGAACGCCGTGGGCGCCGACCCGGCGCTGGCGCAGCCAGGGGGCGGCAACAGCTCGATCAAGCGGCGCGCGCGTGACTTCGCGGGGCGCGAGGTCGAGGTGCTCTCCGTCAAGGGCAGCGGCACCGACCTCGCGACCATCACCCGCGCCGGGTTCACGACGCTGCGCCTCGGCGACCTCGCGCTCCTGCAGCAGCGCGCCGAGATGTCCGACGAGGAGATGATGGCCTTCATGCGCGCCTGCATGCTGGACGCGCGCGAGCCCGCGCCCTCCGTCGAGACGCCGCTCCACGCCCTGCTCCCCCACCGCTGCATCGTGCACACGCACGACTTCGCGACCCAGGCGCTCACCGACACGCCGCGGCCCGAGGCGCTCGTGCGCGAAGCCTTCGGCGCCGACGTCGCGTACGTCGACTACCTGCGGCCCGGGTTCCCGCTCGCGCGCGCGCTCGCGCGCCACGGCGCCCAAAGTCTCGCGGCGCCTCGCGGGCTCGTCCTCGCGCGGCACGGCCTCGTGGCGTGGGGCGACACGCCCGGCGCCTGCTACGACAACCTCCATCACCTGATCAACGTGGCCGAGGTGTTCCTCGCCACGAAGGCAATGGGACCCCCGACGGCCGGCACGCGGGCCCTCAGCGTCACCCGCGTGGCCGCCGCCACGCCCGCACGCCGCCGCGACGCCGCGCGCGCCGTCCTGCCCGTTCTCCGGCGCGGCCTCGAGGCGGGCCGCCCCGCGATCTTGCACCTCGACGACTCACCCGAGGCGCTGGCCTTCGTGGGCTCCGAGGCGGCGCGCGCCCTGCACGCGCGCGGCATGGTCACGCCGGAGCACATTCTGCGTTGCGGCCGCCTGCCCCTCCTCGTCGACGCAGACCTGGCGGCGGTTCCCGTCGCCGAGGCCGGTCGCGCCATCGCGGCTGGCCTCGGCGCGTACGCCACCGCCGCGCGCGAGGCCTTCGCGCGCCACGCGCCCTCGGGCGAGATGCTGCCGCCCGTTCCGCGCGTCGTCCTCTTGCCGGGCCTGGGCGTCGTGGGCGCGATGCGGGACAAGAACAACGCCGCCCTGGCCGCCCTCTGTTACCGCCACGGCATCCGCGTCATGGCGGCCGCAGAGGCGGTCGGCGGCTTTCAGTTCCTCGACGAGGCGGACGGCCTCGCGATCGAGTACTGGTCGCTCGAGATGGCCAAGCTCAAGCAAACCGAGCGCGAGCTCGCCGGCCACGTCGCGCTCGTCACGGGCGGCGCGAGCGGCATCGGGCGGGCCATCGCCGCCCGCTTCGCGGAGGAGGGCGCGCACGTCGTGCTCGCCGATCTCGACGGCGGCGCCGCGCGCGCGGCCGCGGACTCCATCGGCGCCGCCTGCCGCGCGCCCGAGCGCCTCCGCGCCGTCGCCGCCGACGCCACCGACGCACGCGCCACCTCCGACGCCGTCGCCGAGGCCGTGCTGACCTTCGGCGGCCTCGACATCCTCGTGTGCAACGCGGGCTTCGTCGCGTCCGCGCCCGTAGCCGACGTGTCCGAGGCGACCTGGGATCTGCACTTCGACGTGAACGTCAAAGGCACGTTCCTGGCAGTCCGCGAGGCCCTCGCCGTCATGAAGGCGCAGGGCCGCGGGGTCATCCTGCTCAACGCCTCGAAAGGCGCCTTCGCACCCACCGCCGACAACGCCGCCTACGCCAGCTCGAAGGCCGCCGTCGCGGCGCTCGCGCGCAACCTCGCCGTCGAGTTCGGCCGCGACGGCATCCGCGTGAACTATTTCAACGCCGACTTCGTCGACACGCCCCTCATGAAGAAGCTCGTCGCGGAACGCGCGCGCCAAAGAAACGTCTCCATCGAAGCCCAGACGGACGAGTACCGCCGCCGCAACGCGCTCGGCGCGGGACCCATCCCGCCGCGCGCCGTCGCCGAGGCCGCCCTCTTCCTGTGTTCGCCGCGCTCCGCCTACACGACGGGCGGCGTCCTGACGATCGACGGGGGCATCAAGGAGGCGATGCCGCGGTAGCGCGTCAGAGAGATCCCAAGATCGCGCGCAGATCGGCGGCGTGCTTGCCCCGGGGCTGCAGCGCCAGATACTGCTCGTAGGCGGCGCGCGCCTCGGCGTTTCGGCCTTTCTCCTGGTAGACGCCGCCGATGATGACGTAGGCGTCGGCGAAGTTCTGGTTCGCGTTCGTCGCCTGCGTCGCGAGGCGGAGCGCGACGCCCGTGTGCCCGCGCGTGAATTCCGCCTCAGCGAGGAGCGTGAGCGCCTCGGACGACCTCGGACGCGCCTCGCTGGCCTGGCGACACGACGTAACGGCGTGCTGAATGTGCCCAGCCGTCATCTGCGCCCGACAATCGGCCATGGCGGCGTCGTAGCCGAGGGCCTGCGGTGCGTCCGGCGCCACGGGCGGCGCGACGCCGAGCTTGGCAGCTGACGGCGCCGTCGAAGGCGGTAAGAGCGGGTGGCCGGGCTCGGCGACGGCCACGGGGTGAGGCGTGGGCTCAGCCGGGACTGGCGCCTCGACTGGGGCCACGGGAGCCACCGCCTGTTCGGCGACCGCGGGGACGGCGGGAGGCGCGGGAGCCGGCGCCACGGGAGCCTGCGCGACTGCCGCTGCGGCCGGCGCCACGGAGACGGGCGCCACCGCCGGAGCCGCCGCGGGGACGCTCTCGGGCACGATGGCGGCCATCGTGGGCGCGACCGCCGCAGCCTGGTCGGGTCTCGCCGTGCTCGCGAGCCGCAGCACGACTACGAGCAAGCCCGCCGCCACGAGACCGCCGCCGATCAAGAACCGCTCGCGGCGGCGCGGCGACTCGAGCGAGTGATGCGCGCCGGAAGGCCGGAAGGTGCCGGGCGGGGCCTCGCCCATGCGATCACCTTCCTCGAGCCATTCCAGCATCGATTCAGAGAACGGGGCGTCGTCGTCCGCCGCGCGCACGGGGTTACATTGTTCGCTGATGTGCGTTTCGGCGCAAGCGAACTTCCCAAAAATATTATCGTCACCACCGCCCATGCCCGCGCTCCGCGACGTCATCACCCCTTCCCCTCCGCGACTGCTGCTGGTCGGCATCAACCCCGGCCTGCGCTCCTGGGCGCTTGGCCACCACTTCGCCGGAAACGGAAATCCCTTTTGGCGCCTGCTGTTCTCGGCGGGCCTCGTGCCGCACCCCCTCCCTTTCACCGAAGCCGACCGCCTCGCTCACTACGGCATAGGCCTGACCAACCTCTGCCCGCGCACAACGCGCACCGCCGCCGAGCTCACGGCCGACGAGATCGAGCGCGGCCGCCGCGCGCTCGCGCGCAAATGCGCCAGGTGGCGGCCCGCCGTCGTCGCGTTCGTGGGCGTCAGCCTCTATCAGACGTATTTCCGGCTGCCCAAGAGCGGCGGGCCTGGGGAAAAGCCCGAGCGGCTCGCCGGCGCGCGCGTCTTCGTCGTCCCGAATCCCAGCGGCCTCAATGCGAGCTTTCCCGGCTTCGAGCACAAGCTCGTGTGGTTCAAGGAGCTGCGCGCGTTCGTCGACCGCGTGGCGCCGCCCGCGGCGCGGTGGCGCCCGGCGGAGAGTCGGCCCCGAGCGGCGCGTGCGACTGCACGCCTGCGGGCACGCCTCCGCTGACGGCCTCGCGCGCCAAACGCCCGTTCGTCCACAGCGTTCGATCGGTCATCACGCGAAAGGCGCGCATGAGCGCCGCCTCGACCTCGGGGCCCTCGAGGAGCCCCAGCGCGTACGCGAGCGCCTCGAGCGTCGCGAGGCGTCCCGCGCCCGTGCTGGCGCGCAGGCGACCGCCGGCGCTCGCGTCGTCTAAGGCGCCGGCGCCTCCCCCGCGGTCCCCGAGCGTCACGCACGGCAGCGCCAGCGCCCGGCCCAAGCGCGAGAAGGAGCGCGACGCCTGGCCCCAAGTTCCGTCGGGCACGATCAGCGTGACGGGCGCGCCGTGCACGCGCCACTCGTCGAGCGGCGTCGCCGAGGCGTGCGGGAAGAGGAACGCGGCGCGCGTCCCCGTGGGAATAGCTGCCGCCAAATGCTTGACCTGCTCGGCGGCGCTGGCGCCGGCGTGCGAACGCGCAGCGGACGCGGCATCGAACGCCGCATCTGATGCTCCGTCGGGCGAGCGCCCGCGGTAGACGATCGCGCTGTTCGGGAGGCAGCGCGCCGCGACCACGCCCGTGTTGGTGGTTTTTTGAACCTCGAGCTGGTGTAACAGCAGCACGACGCGCGTGCGCGTCTCGAGCCGCGGCAGCAGCGCGCAAATGCACAGGCTGCGATGCATCCGACAGGCCACGCAGCGCAGGTGCGGCTTGCGGTGGCGGCTCATGGACGGACCACGGTTTTCGGGACGGGCCATTTCCGCACATCCGGTTGCTCGCCGCGGCTCCCCGAGGAGAGCCGCTCCGCGTCGAAGCCTCGGCGGATGGAGCGTCGCAACACGGGCTCATCTGCCTCTGGCTTGTCGTCCACTCTCTTCCTAGGATGCACGGCCATGACCGGGGAGCGAGAATTTTCGGGGACGATCACGGCCGGACGGTTCCGGCTCGTGCGCGCCCTCGGCGACGGCGTCGCGGGCCGAGTCCACGAAGCGCGGCACGATCGACTGGCCGACCGTTTCGCCGTGAAGCTCTTCGGCGACGTCGAGCCATGCGCCTTCCAGCGCGGCGCGCAACAAGCCAGCTCGCTGCACCATGCCGGCCTCGTCAAAGTCGTCGACTATGGCGTGGCACTCGGACACTCTTGCATCGTGATGGAGTGGATCGAGGGGCGCTCGCTGGCCGCGATGCTCGCTTCCGGCGGTGCTCTCGCACCAGACGCCGTCGCGCGCATCGTCGACAGCATCGCGCTCGGCTTACAGGCGGCGCACCGGCGGGGCCTCGCGCACGGACATCTCGCGCCCAACCGCGTCCTCATGCTCGCGCCCGGGACCGGCGGGTCGGGCACGAACCCCGGCGCTGGGCAGACGAAGATCCTCGGCTTCGGTTTGGGCCCGGACCTCGCGCATCGGAGCTCGGCGGGGACGGCACCCACGCCCTACACCGCGCCCGAGCAGCCCGCGAGCGACGCGAGCCCCCTCGGCGATCAGTACGCGCTCGCGGCGATCGCCTACGAGCTGCTCACGGGCGTGCCACCCGAGGTCACCGGCGGGCGCCGAGCGGCGCGCTCGATCAGGGAATATGACCCGACGATCAACGTTATCCTCGATGAGGTCGTCCAACGCGCACTCTCACGCGATCCGGCAAGCCGCTGGGCCGACGTCTACTCGTTCTCAAAGCATTTGCGGGAGGCCGCGGCCGCCGACGGCGAGCTCGAGGAGCGGACGCGCCTCGCGCCCCTGCCGCTGACGGTCTCGCGTCCCGGACGCACCCCCACGCCCATCGACCTTCCTCCGGTCGTCGCCTCGATCGATGTGGATCTCCGAACACCGCTGCCGACGCGGCTCGAGCTTCCCCTCCAAGGAGAGGTTTCCATGAACCCACCGAGCAATCGCCCGTCCGCGAGCCGTGCCCCTCAATCGTTCCACGGCGGAAGCCAGTTTCCGCCGCCATCCCTGTCGCCGCGAGCAACGTCGCACGGCCCGTCCGCGGCGCACTATCCCATCCGACCCACGCCGACCTTCAGCTTCACCGACGATCCCGAGCCCGGTCCGCTCTACAAGCCGCGCGGCGGGCGCCGGCGCGGGCGCTCGGGCGGCGGCCTCGGCCTCGCCTTCCTGATCTTCGTCGCCGCCGCAGGCGGCTACTTGACGGTCCAGACGCACGCCTGGCAGGACGTCGAGCCGCTCATGGGACGGGCCAAGGAGCTCGTGATCTCGTTGCGCGCGCTGGCGTCTGGAGACATGCGCGCGCCGGCCACTCCGGCAGGGACCACGCCGGGCCCCGCTCGTGCGCACGCTTCTGCTGGCGTCAACCAGGTGTCGGCCGGTGGCGAAGCCGCGCCAGCGATCCACCCCGAGGTCGTTCCCATCGAGCCAGCCGCGCGGTCCACGAAGGCGCCCCCCGGCGCCTCGGCTCAGCGTTCGTCCCAGGACGCGCATGCCTCTCAGCCTGCGCGTGCTCCCGAGGCCGACTCACGTGGGCATCATCGCCGCAAGCACGGTCCGACGACGGCATCTGGTCACTCGTCGAAGGCGCTGTCCGACGAAGCCGCCGCCGAGGAGGCGCTCCTCGCCGATCCGTCGGGCGGGCGGTGACTCGGCGCCCGGACTCCTCCATACTGATCCCCCCATGGCGCTCGCGGGCCGGACAGAAGCACGTCGCCTTCATCTCGCGCTCTCCGCCTTGGCGGTCTTTCCGCTCACCGGCGCCCCCTTCGCCTGCCGCGCCGAACGACCGACCGCTCCGCCCGCGACGCTGCCGCCCGCGCCCGTGGGCCCGCGCATCGACGTCGACCTCCTCACGGCGCGCGTCGGCGTCAAGCCCGGCGGCATCGTGACCACGGGCGTCGGTCCCGACGCGTCGCTCATGTGGAGCGGGGGCGCGGTCTCGGTCAGGCGCGTGGGCGAGGAGCGCTTCGTCGATGCGACGGCCCAGACGCCGCTCTTCTCGGGCGACACCGTGTGGACGGGGCCGCACACGGAGGCAACGGTCGCGTTCGCCGACGAGACCCTCGTCCAGCTCGCCGAGGAGAGCGTCATCGTCATCGGCAACCGCGCCGTGTCCCCCGATCCGGCGTCGTCGGTGGCGCTGCTCTACGGAGTCGCGCGCGTCTCCGTGAGCCCACGCGCGCGCGGCGAGGGCGCGTTCCTCACCTCGGTGGGCACGGCGATTGTCGCCGCGAAGGGCACGGCGTTCGCCGCCGGCATCGTCGCTGGCGGCCTCGTGCGCGTCGGCGTCGAGCACGGCGAGGTCGAGGTCGCGGGCCCGCGAGCGCTCGACAAGCCGCTCACGCTCGGGCCCGCCGAGCTCGCCACGATCGACGCCGCGGGCGCCCTGAGCGCGCCCGACGCCTTCAAGACGGACGATTGGGGCGAATGGCGGTTCTCGGCCGAGCAGCGTGCCGAGCTCGCGCCCGCCGCCCGGTATCACGCCGATCGTCTCCTCGGCGAAGAGGCGCGGCTCGACACCGATTACCTCGTGTTGCAAAAGCTCGCGACGAGCGCCTCGACGCTGACGTGGCAGGCCGAGGCGAACACGGCGCCCAAGGCCGCCGCCGACTACAAGGCCACGGCGCCGGAGCGAGCGGCGGCCATCGAGGCCACCTATCGCCTCGCCACCGAGATCGCGCGACTGACGCACGCGGCGCTCTCCGATGCGTTTGTACTGGGGGAGCTGCGCGCGCGCCACGGCGACGAGCTCGCGACGCAGATCGCGGAGTTCGCCCAGGAGATCGCGGGCGCGCAGCTCTACGACAAGAAGCTCCAGCTCGTCTCCGCCGTCTATCTCGGCCCGCTGCGCGCCGCCTACTACGCACACACCGCCCGCGGCCGGGCGCGGGCCACGAGCCTCGATATGCCGCCGCCATCCTTCCCACAGGTGAAGCTCACCGAGGTCCCGCCCGCCGAGGTCGCGAAGCGCGTCCCCTCAGGGCTCTACATCCTGCCGCGCCTCGACTCGACGACGCACCTCCATGCCCTTTGGCAGCGCGCCCCCAAGCTCGGTTGGGACGAGCGGCTCACGCTGCAGCCCGTGCCGCCCAGGCAGGGCTCCTGGTACCTGGCCCCGACGCGCGTCGAGGCTCACGTGCTCGCCGGTGTTCCCCAGACCGCGCCGCCCCTGTCGGCTTTTCCCGCGGTGGCCGCCACGGGCGCCGCGAAGGCGGACCTCTCCTTCCTGGTCCCGCCGCTGCCGTCCGGCGGCGACGGGACGACGGCGCAGTAGGAGCGGGCGCCCCTCCCAGCGGGCGCGACGAAGCATCGGACGGAGCCTAGAACCTCACGGCGAGCCCGAGGTCGCCGTCGAAGTTGACACTGTAGGTGGGGAACGTGAGCTGCGTGTCGAGCTCGAACACGCCGACCAGGTGGGCGCCGAGGTCGACGAAGACACCCGCGCCCGGGCCCACCGCCACGGGACCCGCGGCGATCGTGTCGACGCAAACGTCTTGGCCGCTCGGACCGCAGGCGCGCAGGGAATCGAAGGTCACGACGTGCCGGATCTGTCCGATGCCCGCCGCGAGAGAGAAAAACGGGTGCGCGCTCCCGGGCCGGCGCGCGAGCCACGTCGCCTTCAGGAACGCGGCGGCCGCGTAATTCGCCGTGTGGTAGATGCGCCCATCGGCGTAGACATCGGTGGTCCCCGTCACCGCCTGGAAGCGACCCTGCAGCGAGATCATGAGCGTCGGGTTGAGCCAGTAGCCGACCTCGGGCGCGAGCTGACCCAGGCCCGCGAAGGCGAACGCGGCCGGCTTGTTCATCGTGTCCGCGTTGGTGTCGCCGTTTCCCGCTGCCCAGCCGGCGCCGGTCCCCACGAGCAGACCGACAAAGAACCGGTGTCCAGCGAGGCCGTCGCCCTCGTCGTCGTCTTCGCCGGGTCGTGCGCCGTAGCCGCTGTCCTTTGCGAGTGGACCGTCCGGCAATTCTCCCGTGAGCTGAATGACGAGGGGACTCTGAGCCGAGGCACGCCCGGCCACGGGCGCGCCGTCCCTGTCACGCGCCTCGACGTAATAGGCAACGGTGCGCCCGCGGGTACCCTGCGCCGGGATCTCGGCGCGATAGGTGCCCGGAGCCACGAGCTTCATCTCACGCCCGTGGAAGTCGCTCTCACCCTCGGGCCGATAGGCGAGCACGAGCTGGGCGAACACGAGCTCGTTCTGGACGCTCACGGTGACGGCGACGACGCTCCCGCGCCGCCCGTTCGTGATGGCCTCGTGGACCAAGCCGACCGGGGCCGCGGAGCCGCCGGGCGCCTCGGCCCGCGCCGCTCGAGGCGTCAGCAGGCCCAGCGCGCACGCCGCCGCCGCGCACGCCGCCACCACGACGAAGAGGCGCGCAGCGCGGCCCCCCCTCACGGGAGCGCACGTCCGGACGCTCGGAACGCCAGTAACCATGCCCCTACCAATACCGCCGATGCCAGCGCGATGAGAAGCGCCTGCCCCAGACGCGCTGGCGCGCGCAAACCCGTGCCAGCGACGGCGGTGCCGGCGGCGGCGCCCACGGAGAGGCCGAACAGGTGCGCCCCGACGTCCGCGTGCTCCCCCACGCCCAGCATCGCGAAGAGGCCGAGAGCGGCGCCGAGAGGCAGCCAGGCATAGCGGCGCCGTACGTCGTAGCGCCAGCGCCGAACGAGCTGCAGGCCCGCGACGAGACCAATGGCCACGAAGGTGGCGGTCGAGGCGCCGACGGAGACGAACTCGCGGCGGTGCCAGAGCGCCGTCAGGCCGTTCGCCACCGACGCACAGCCGACGATGAGCGCCGCGCCGAGCCCCGGCCCGAGCCAGCGGCCCACGGCCGAAACGAAGATCAAGCACGCGATGACGTTGCCCGCGAGGTGCATCACGTCGGCGTGGAGCGTGAGCGCCGTGATCGCGCGCCACCATTGACCGTGGACGATGGCCTCGGCCGAGGCGCTGCCCACGTCGAACCATGCGGCGGGCGCGGGAACGTCCCGCGGTCCCTTCACGATGAACATCGCGAGGAGCGCGGCGCCCGACAAGACGCCGAGCGCGCTCGGACCGAGATCGGGCGCGGGCGGCATCACGGCGGGCACGCTCTCGACGTCGAACGCGGCGAGCGTTTCGGCGGCAGCGTTCGCGTCCGCCGCGCCGACGACCAGCGAGAACGCGCCGCCGCCCTCGACGATCCGGTGCGCGATGTCGGCCGAGGCGAGCACGAGCGACCAGTCGCTGGCCACCGTCCGGCTCGCCGTGGCGCGCAGCAGCACCTGCTCGGAGCTCGGCGCCGGCTCGCTCATGCGCCCAGTGTAGCGCCGCGCGTCCGCGCGCGCCGCTTCGGCTGCCTGGGCGACACGCGCGCGCCCGCGCGCGCCGAGGCTTGCTGCTATGCTGCGCGCAGGTCCATGCTGAAACACAACAGCTACTTCGAGGGCAACGTTCAGAGCATCGGCTTCGAGCGCCACGGGCGCCGCATGACGGCGGGCGTGATCGCGCCCGGCGAGTACCACTTCGGCACCGAGGCGCCCGAACGCATGTCCGTCACGAGCGGCGAGCTCTTCGCGCGGTTCGCGCCCAACGCTGAATGGCGCGCCTACCCGGCGGGCACCGCCTTCGAGGTGACCGGCAAGAGCGGCTTCGACGTGCGCGCCGCGGAGCCCAGCGCCTATCTCTGCGAGTTCCTTTAGTCAGCGGTCCATTAGTTCGTTGGTGGTCTCGTAGTCCGGACTTTGGCCGGACGCGCGCCTCTCCATGGCCGCGGAGCCGCCGAACCGCTGCGATGATCGCCTTCCCCGGAATGACGGGGGGCCGCCCCGCCGGGGCATCGATTACGTGCGCCCGAGCCTTCACCGCCTCGATCGGCCGAGGCCTGTCGCTTCGTTGTTCGGGCGGCTACGTCCCGTTGCATGCCGCACAACATTATAATGCAATGCGCCTTGAAGCATATTTGTAACATACTGAAATTACGTTAGTAATTATATATCAAATTAATAACGTAAGTTAGCACACCTATTGCAGTGGCTGGTTATACCCCAACCCCGCTGTCACAAAAGAAAGGCTCGGCTCGTCCCATGAAGTCAACCCAAAGGCCATCCGCTAAGCGATCGGTCCCCTTCCTCCTGCTCATGGCGCCCCTCGTGGGGTGCGCCAACATGGAGGCGCCCGCGACCTCGCAAGGGGAGGATCCTCTCATCAACGCCGCCGATAACGGTCTGGCGACCGCCAACGGTCTCGCGACCGCCAACGGTCTGTCGACCACCAATGGTCTCGCCACCGCCAACGGCCTCGCCACCGCCAACGGCCTGATGACGAGCTCCTCGAGCCGCATGATGGTGAAGTACCTGGCAAAGTGCGCCCTCGAGACCGGCACGAATCTCGTCAAGGCCGATCAATACGGCACGATGTACACCTACCCGGGGTCACTCGGCCTTGGTCAGACGTGGCTCAACGGAGCCTGCGACGCCGGTTGCCAGGAGCGCGTCAGCGCGTGCTTGCTGGCAATGGCGAACCGCGACGGCAAGCACGTGTCGATCGAGCTGGTCTCGGCCGCCCCGAGCCTGTCGGTCGTCGGCCCCACGGGTGACGACGTCACGTACCCGAATCAGGAGGGTGCGGTCTTCGGCAACCTCTTTCCGTCGCCGCCCCAGATGTACACGTGCGCGGGCGCCCAGGGCGACCACGCGATGCAGGTCAAGCGCTTCTGCATCAACGGCACCGGCTGTAACCTCTTCACGAAGACGGCACCCTGCGCGTCGGCATGCACGCAGACCTGCACGACGGGTCCCGGCGGCAAGCAGGTCTGCTCCGCCAGCTCCTGCAAGTCGCCCAACGGCACGACGTGGAATGCGCCGCTCACGATCTTCCTGCGCAACCGCATGGAGGCGGGCAACTTCGACGCGACGGGCGGCAGCACGTTCGGCAATGGCGTCTCGGTGTACCCCATGGTCGGCGGCACGATGGGCATTACGGGTGCCGACGACCAGGACTGGGTCCAGCTCAACGAGGTGCAGTTCGGCGCCGCGGGCAGCATCAAGGCCTTCGTGGCCTACATCTCGACGGTCAACGCCGGCAACAACATCCAGCTTCGGCTCGACTCGGTCACTGGCCCCATCATCGCCAACATCCCGACGACCTCGACGGGCGGCATCACGACGGAGGCCGCCGAGACCGCGCCCGTCGCGTCGGCGGGCGTGAGCGGGCTGCACAACGTCTTCGTGACATTCGACGGCTCTGCCAACCGCCTGACCGGCCTCAACGGTGGCGGCAAGGCCATCGGCAACATCTCGTACTTCGAGGTGAAGTAACGCGCCACGAACGGCCCACGCCCGCGCGCGCGATGTGAACTAAGCTCGCGCGCGGTGGGCCTCACGCTGACCTTCTCGTCCGGTACGCTGGAGCTGCGGGGACTTCCCCCCGCGGCTCCTTCGCCGTTCGCGGGCTGCGTGTGGGATCCGCGCACCGCCTGCCACCGCGCGCCGGCCGTCGCGTACGCGGGGCTGCGTCGGGCGCTCGCGCACGCCTCGCTCGAGGTCGAGGATCGCGCGCGCCGCTACGACGACCTTCCCGCGGGCGCGCGCGTGCACCGCCAGCCGCGCCCCTATCAGGCCGAGGCGCTCGAGGCCTGGCGCGCGCACCAGGGCCGCGGCGTCGTCGTCCTGCCGACGGGCGCCGGCAAGACCTGGCTCGCCTGCCTCGCCATCGAGGATCGCCGGCGCAGCGCGCTGGTCCTCGCGCCCACGCTCGACCTCGTGCGCCAGTGGTACGACGTCCTGCGCACGACCTTCGGGACCGCCGTAGGTGTCATCGGAGGCGGCGAGTACGATGTGCAGGGGCTCACCGTGTGCACGTACGACTCCGCCCACCTGCACATGGAGCACCTCGGCGACCGCTTCGGCCTCATCGTCTTCGACGAGTGCCACCACCTGCCGGGCCCCGTGTACGCCCACGCGGCGCGGGCCGCCGTCGCGCCGTTTCGTCTCGGCCTCACCGCGACGCTCGAGCGCGCCGATGGGCGGCATGCCGACCTCGCCGAGCTCATCGGTCCCGTGGTGTACCGCAAGGACATCGTCGACCTCTCGGGCGCCTACCTGTCCGACTACGAGACCGTGCGCCTCACCGTCGAGCTGTCACCCGACGATCGCGCGGCCTACGACGCCGAGCGCGCGATCTACCGCGACTTCGTGGCGCGCAACGGGATCCGCATGTCGAGCCCCTCTGGTTG
>DASZFV010000125.1:0-2131 GCA_035939455.1 Polyangia bacterium | reverse complement strand
GCAGCTGGGCGGGGCACTCGATCTACCCGGCGACGAAGATGGACGAGCCGCGCATGGTCTCGCTCGTGCATCAGTTCGGGGCGGCGCGCATCATCATCAACAGCGCCGCCGACTGGGGCGTGAGCGATCCCCTTAAGGTGCCGAAGACCGCCAGGGCCATGCGCGACGCCGGCATCGCCGAGGCCGACATCGAGACGATCTGCTGGACGAACCCGGTGCGCTTCTTCGCCCAAAGTCACCGGCTCGACCTCGCGACCGGCAGCGCCGTCGCGGCTCCCGTCGAACAGCGCGAGCTCTGGGAGGGCAACTCGGTGCTGCGAGGTCAGGCGCCGCGCGTCGACCCTCCGAAGATCTGACGGTTGGGATGCGGCGCACGCTCGTCCTCGACGTCGTAGGCCTCACGCCCAAGCTCGTGGGCGAGCACACGCCGCACCTGGCGGCGCTCGCGCGCGCGGGCGCGCTGCGGCCGCTGCGCACGATCGAGCCCGCCGTGACCTGCGCGGTGCAGTCGACGTTCACGACGGGCCTCCTGCCGCGCGAGCACGGCTGCGTCGCCAACGGCTGGTATTACCGCGACACGGCGGAGGTCGCGCTCTGGCGCCAGTCGAACGCGCTCGTTACGGGCGAGAAGATCTGGGACGCCGCCAAGCGCCGGGACCCGGCCTTCACCTGCGCGAAGCTGTTCTGGTGGTTCAACATGTACTCGACCGCCGACTTCGCCGTGACGCCGCGGCCACAATATCCGGCCGACGGGCGCAAGGTCCCCGACGTCCACACGCACCCCGCGGCCCTGCGCGACGAGCTGCAGCGCGAGCTCGGCACGTTCCCGCTCTTTCGCTTCTGGGGCCCGGCCGCCGACATCACGTGCAGCGATTGGATCGGAAAGTGCGCGGCCCGCGTCTGGGAGCGCCAGAAGCCGACGCTGAGCCTCGTCTATCTGCCCCACCTCGACTACAACCTGCAGCGCCTCGGGCCCAGCCACCCGGACATCCCCAAGGACCTGCGCGCGATCGACGCCGTCTGCGGCGCGCTCATCGCGCAGGCCGAGAGGGACGGAGCGGCCGTCGTCGTCCTCTCCGAGTACGGCATCACCGAGGTCGGCGGCGCCGTGCCGCTCAATCAGGTGTTGCGGCGCGCGGGCCTGCTCGCCGCGCGGCGCGAGGACGCCGGCGAGATCCTCGACGCGGGGGCGTCCGAGGCCTTCGCCGTCGTCGACCACCAGCTCGCGCACGTCTACGTCAAGCGGCGCGAGCGCATCGAGGAGGTCGCGCAGCTGCTGCGCGAGCAGGCCGGCGTCGAGGCCGTGTGGGGCGAGGCGGACAAGCGCGCGCACGGCCTCGATCACGCGCGCTCGGGCGAGCTCGTCGCCGTGAGCACGCGCGATCGCTGGTTCTCGTACCCGTACTGGCTCGACGACGCGCTCGCGCCCGACTTCGCGCGCACCGTCGACATCCACCGCAAGCCCGGCTACGACCCCGTCGAGCTGTTCCTCGACCCGGCGCTCGCGCTGCCCAAGCTCAAGATCGCGGCGAAGCTGCTGCGGCGCAAGCTGGGCTTCCGGGCTCTCCTCGACGTCATCCCGCTCGACACGTCCCTCGTCAAGGGCTCGCACGGTCGCCTTCCAGAGACGGCCGCTGAGGGCCCGCTCTTCATCACGAACGACCCGGCCAACCTGCCGCCCGGCGACGCCGTGGACGCGCGCCAGGTCAAGGACGCCGTCCTCTCGCACGTCTTTTCGTCTTAGGTCCCCGCGACGCGCCTTTGCAGGGCGAGCGTGAGGACGAAGGCGCCCACGCAGGCGAGGGCGGGCCACGCGTGCCCGATGACGAGGAGCTGCGCGCCGTCGACCAGAGAGATCCCGGCGATGAGCCCGGCCACGAGGCGGGGCAGCCTGGCGTTCGTGGTCTCCTCGCGCGCGATCATCGACAGCGTCACGAGATAGAAGAACAAGAGCGTCGCGCCCGCGTAGACCGGCGGCGCCACGCGGGGCGCCGCGGCGCAGGCCGCGACGAGGTAGACGGCCACGCGACACAGGCCCATGACGAGCGGCGCGAGCCGGGTCCTCTTGTGCGTGACGTCGTAGAGGAGAATCAAACCGGCGAGCGCGAGCCCCGCGACGAACGCCCGCGTG
>DASZFV010000124.1:0-5218 GCA_035939455.1 Polyangia bacterium | reverse complement strand
GCTCGAAGATGGGCATCTCGACGATCCAGAGCTATCACGGCGCGCAGGTCTTCGAGGCGGTGGGTTTGAGCTCGACGTTCGTCGACGAGTACTTCACGTGGACGGCCTCGCGCGTGGGCGGCATCGGCGTCGACGAGGTCGCGGAGGAGGTGCGCCAGCGCCACGCGCGCGCCTTCCCCGACCGCCCCATGCCGTCGCCCACGCTCGATCCGGGCGGGCAGTATCAGTACCGCCGCAACGGCGAGTATCACCTCTTCAACCCCGAGAGCATCCACAAGCTGCAGTACGCCTGCCGCGAGGGGAATTACTCGGTCTTCAAGGAGTATTCCAAGCTCATCGACGATCAGGCGGCGCACCTCGCGACCTTGCGCGGGCTCATGCGCGTCAAGTCCGCGCGCAAGCCCGTGCCGATCGCCGAGGTCGAGTCGGTGGAGACGATCGTCAAGCGCTTCAAGACGGGCGCGATGTCGTACGGCTCGATCAGCAGCGAGGCGCACGAGACGCTCGCTATCGCCATGAACCGCATCGGCGGCAAGAGCAACACGGGGGAGGGCGGCGAGGACCCGAAGCGCTTCACGCCGGACGCCAACGGCGACTCGCGCCGCAGCGCCATCAAGCAGGTCGCCTCGGGGCGCTTCGGCGTCACGAGTCAGTACCTGCTGTCCGCCGACGAGATCCAGATCAAGATGGCCCAGGGCGCGAAGCCGGGCGAGGGCGGGCAGCTGCCGGGCTCGAAGGTCTATCCGTGGATCGCGAAGGTGCGCTTCTCGACGCCTGGCGTGGGCCTGATCTCGCCGCCGCCGCACCACGACATCTACTCGATCGAGGACCTGGCGCAGCTCATCCATGACCTCAAGAACGCCAACCCGCGCGCGCGCATCAGCGTCAAGCTCGTGGCCGAAGTGGGCGTGGGCACGATCGCGGCGGGCGTCGCCAAGGCGCACGCCGACCTCGTGCTCATCAGCGGCTACGACGGCGGCACGGGCGCGTCCCCGCTCACGAGCATCAAGCACGCGGGCATCCCGTGGGAGCTCGGCCTCGCCGAGACGCACCAGGTGCTCGTGCTCAACAACCTGCGCAGCCGCATCGTCGTCGAGACCGACGGCCAGATGAAGACCGGGCGCGACGTCGTCATCGCCGCGCTGCTCGGCGCCGAGGAGTACGGTTTCTCGACGGCCCCGCTCGTCACCGTCGGCTGCATCATGATGCGCGTGTGCCACCTCAACACCTGCCCCGTGGGCGTGGCCACGCAGGATCCCAAGCTGCGCGCCAAGTTCTCCGGCAAGCCCGAGTCCGTGGTGAATTTCATGCGCTTCGTCGCGCAAGAGGTGCGCGAGCTCATGGCGGAGCTCGGGTTCCACACGGTGAACGAGATGATCGGCCGCACCGAGTGCATCGAGATGAAACCCGCCGTCGACCATTGGAAGGCCAAGGGCCTCGACTTCTCGAAGATCCTCTACCAGCCGGACGCCGGGCCCGAGGTTGGACGGTACAAGACCGAGGCGCAAGACCACGGGCTCGAGGCGTCGCTCGACATGCGCGTAATCCTGCCGCTTTGCAAACCGGCCATCGACAGCGGCACCAGGGTGGAGGCGACGTTGCCCATCCGCAACGTCAACCGCGTCGTCGGCACGATCACGGGCAGCGAGATCACGCGCAAGTACGGGCCCGACGGCCTGCCCCCCGACACGATTCGCCTCACGTTCGAGGGCTCGGCGGGGCAGAGCTTCGCGGCCTTCGTCCCCCGCGGGATGACGATGATCCTCGAGGGCGACGCCAACGACTACGTCGGCAAGGGGCTCTCGGGCGGCACGGTCGTCGTCTACCCGCCCAGGGAGGCGACCTTCGCCGCCGAGGAGAACATCCTCATCGGCAACGTCGCGCTCTACGGCGCGACGAGCGGCGAGGCGTTCTTCCGTGGCGTCGCGGGCGAGCGCTTCGCCGTGCGCAACAGCGGCGCCCAGGCGGTCGTCGAGGGCGTCGGCGACCACGGCTGCGAGTACATGACGGGCGGGCGCGTCGTCGTCCTCGGCCCCACGGGGCGTAACTTCGCGGCCGGCATGTCGGGTGGCGTCGCCTACGTCCTCGACGACGAGCGGGGCACGTTCGCGACCCGCTGCAACAAGGAGATGGTTGGCCTCGGCAAGGTCGACGACGCGGAGGAGATCAGGCAGTTGCGCGGGCTCGTCACGCGGCACGCCGAGCTCACGGGCAGCAAGCGCGCGCGCGAGCTGCTCGACGCGTGGACGCAGGTCCTGCCGTCCTTCGTGCGCGTCATGCCCCACGACTACAAGCGCGTCCTAGAGGCGCAAAAGAAGATGCTCGAGACGGGCATGTCCCAGGCCGAGGCCGAGATGGCGGCGTTCGAGCTGAACTCGCACGACCTGGCGCGCCTCGGCGGGAAATAGCTTTTTACATGGGCAAGCTCACCGGTTTCATGGAATACGAGCGGCAGCTGCCGCCCGATCGCAGCCCCAGGCTGCGCGTGCGCGACTGGAACGAGTTCCACGATCACCTGCCCGAGAAGAAGCTGCAGGAGCAGGGAGCGCGATGCATGGATTGCGGCGTTCCGTTCTGCCACACGGGGACGCTCTTGCCGGGCGGGGCCTCGGGCTGCCCCATCAACAACCTCATCCCCGAGTGGAACGATCTCGTCTACCGCGGGCAGTGGCGCGAGGCGCTCGCGCGGCTTCACAAGACGAACAACTTCCCCGAGTTCACGGGGCGCGTCTGTCCGGCGCCCTGCGAGGGGTCGTGCGTGCTGGGCATCAACGAGCCGGCCGTCACGATCAAGAGCATCGAGGTCGCGATCATCGACAAGGCCTTCGAGGAGGGCTGGGTCCTCGCCGAGCCGCCCGCCAGGCGCACGGGCAAGAAGGTCGCGGTCGTCGGCTCGGGCCCGGCGGGCCTGGCCTGCGCGGCGCAGCTCAACAAGGCGGGCCACGGCGTCACCGTTTTCGAGCGCGACGACCGCATCGGCGGCCTGCTCATGTACGGCATCCCGCCCATGAAGCTCGACAAGGCGCTCGTCGATCGGCGCATCAGGCTCATGGCCGAGGAGGGCGTCGAGTTCGTCACCAACGCCTGGATCGGCAAGACCTACCCGACGGAGAAGCTGCGCGCCGGCTTCGACGGCATCGTCTTGACGGGCGGCGCCACGCACGCGCGCGATCTGCCCGTCGAGGGACGCAACCTCAAGGGCGTCCACTTCGCGATGGAGTTCCTCCTCAAGAGCTGCAAGAGCCTGCTCGACAGCAACTTCGCCGACGGTAAGTTCATCGACGCCAAGGGCAAGCACGTCGTCGTCATCGGGGGCGGCGACACGGGCACCGACTGCGTGGGCACGTCGCTGCGCCACGGCTGCAGGAGCCTCGTGCAGTTCGAGATCCTGCCGCGTCCGCCCGACGACCGCGCGTCCGACAACCCGTGGCCCCAGTGGCCGCGCGTCTACAAGATGGACTACGGCCAGGAGGAGGCGGCGGCGCTCCACGGCGCCGATCCGCGCGCGTACCGGACCGTCACCAAGCGTTTCGTCGGAGACCAGGCCGGCAACGTCAAGGAGCTGCACACCGTCCAGATCGAGTGGGTCAAGGGCCCCGACGGGCGCACGATGATGAAGGACGTCGCCAGCACCGAGAAGATCTGGCCGGCCGACCTCGTGCTGCTGGCCATGGGCTTCCTCGGTCCCGAGAAAGAGGGCTTGCTGAGCGATCTCGGCGTGCGCCTCGACGAGCGCACGAACGTGGCCGTCGACGCCGACAAGATGACGAGCGTTCCGGGCGTCTTCGCGGCGGGTGACATGGCGCGCGGCCAGTCGCTCATCGTGTGGGCCATCCAAGAAGGCCGCGCCGCCGCCCGCGGCGTCGACAAGTTCCTGATGGGCGAGACGCAGCTGCCTTAGATCAGCCTTCGCTCACGGCGGGGCGTCGCACGCGATCCAGTCGAGGATCGTCTCGCGGTCTTCGCGGCTCATCGGGTAGGCGCTCGCGGCGGGCGGCATCGTGCAGCCCAGGAGGTCCTGGGCGATGAAGGTTGTCCAGGCCTGGACGTCGTCGAAGTCGGTGAGCGGCCAGGCGGCGTCGGGAGAGTTGTCGTGGCACGCCGGCAGGCAGCTGCGCGCGAGGATGGGCTGGACCGCCGCGAACGTCACGGCGTCGGAGGGGCAGGTAGACGACGCGTCGACGTCCGTGCAGGAGGCGTAGAACGACTCGGGCGGCGGGCTGTTGCTGCTGCTCCCGCACGCCGAGAGGGCGAGCAGCGGCGTGAGGCAAAAGGCTGACAGGCGCACGTTCTGCCGCAAATCTAGCAAGCCTGCGCCACCGCGGCGCGAGGCGTTTTTTTGACGCCGTGTCCGGGGGGCAGACAATGGGCGACACCCCCGGAGCCCGACCATGCTGCAACCCGCGCCAGAGGCCACCCCCGACTCCCGCGCCCCGACGGCGAACAAGCGCGCCGCGGCCTTCGATCTCAAGGGCACGATGGCGCCCCTCACGGTCCTGCGGCTGCGCGCGACCGACGTCGCCCTCGTCGAGCGGCAGCTGCGCGTCAAGATCGCGCAGCTCCCACAGCTCTTCGTCGACGCGCCCGTGCTGCTCGACCTCGGCGCCCTCGGCGACGAGGCGGCCGCGCTTCCCTTCGCGGAGCTCGTGCGGGTCCTCAAGCTCTGTAAGCTCGTGCCGGTCGCCGTCTCGAACGTGCCGGACGCGCTGCGCGCCGCGGCGATCGCGGCCGGGCTCGGCATCTTGCAGCCGCAGGCGGCGCCTCGTGTCGCCGAGCGCGCCACCGCGGACGAGCCGCCCGAGGTCGAGCCGTCTGCGGCCGTGGCGCCCGAGCGCGCCGCGCCGGTGCTCGTGCGGACGGCCGCGCCCCCGACGGCGCACGGCGGCCCCGTCGTCGTCACCCAGCCCGTGCGCAGCGGCCAGGTCATCTACGCGCAGAACAACGACCTCGTCGTGCTCGCGTCCGTCAACCCGGGCGCTCAGGTCATCGCGGACGGGCACGTCCACGTCTACGCGCCGCTCCGCGGGCGCGCCGTCGCGGGCGCGCAGGGCCTGCTGGGCGCGCGGATCTTTTGCCAGAAGCTCGAGGCCGAGCTGGTCGCGATCTCGGGCGCCTACATGATGCCTGACGAGATCCCCGAGGGCCGGCGCGGCAAGCCCGCCCAGATCTATCTCGAGGCCGGCGAGTGCCGGATTGCGCCGCTATGAGAGCCCGCGTG
>DASZFV010000123.1:0-4807 GCA_035939455.1 Polyangia bacterium | reverse complement strand
AAACCCAGCTCGCGGAGCTTGGCCGCGAACTCGTCGATGGCCTGGGGCGTGAGCGACGTCTGATAATTGGCCACCGCCCAGGCGATGACGTCTTCGACGTCTTGCCCATCGAGCTGATGCGCGAGGTCGTACTCGAACTCGTAGAAGGTGAAGCTCGTACCCGTCGTCGGATCGGTGACCTCGACGCAGGGCACTCCGTCCGTCTCCCTCGCCGCCGCGGGCAGGTCCTTTCGGAAGCGGGGAGTCGACTTCGCCATCGGCAGGCGAGCTTACAGGCGACGATCGGGCATCGGCAACATATAGTGGCGTCCCCAAGTGGTCCCCTCCGGCAAGCGCCAGCCCCGCGCCTTCGTCTATCGAGGGGGCGTCCGCGTACAGGGCACGATCCTCGCGTGCGACGCCAGCGCGGGCGCCGATCTCATCTTCTTGTCGGGCGCGTCGGCGCTCGAGCCGCGCGCGGCGCGGGCGCTGCCGCGCGCCCGCCACGGCCGCCGGCAGATCCTGACGACGGAGACGACGCTCGCGCTCCTGGGCGCGCCTGGCGCCCGGCTGCGCGCGCATGCCCTGCTGGCGGGCCTGGGCCGCCCGTTCACGCTGGGCGACCTCCGCCTCGAGCTCTTCCCTTCGGGTCACGCCCCGGGCGCCGCGTCCCTGCTCTGCGAGATCGCCGCATCGGGCAGCTCCTCCACGCGCGTCGTATACGCCGGCGTCATCGGCCCCGACGACACGCCCGGCGTGCGCCCCGCGGACGCGCTCTGCCTCGACGCGACGTTCGGCGCGCGGCGCTTCTCGTTCCCGTCCGCGCCTGAGGCGCTCGCCGAGGTTCGGCGGCTCGTGCTTGAGGCCCTGGCGCGCGGCAGCGCGCCCCTCGTGCTCGTGGAGGCGCCGACGTCGGCGCTCGCGGTCGCGGGGACGCTCGTCGAAGCCGGTGTCCCCGTGCGCGCGGCGCGCGCCACCATCCAAGCGGCCGCCGCTTACGCACGCGCCGGACTCGCCGCGCCGCCGCTGCAGCGCTTCGACGGCAAGCTCCGCCCGGGCGAGGCGCTGCTCTGGCCCCCGTCTGCGCGCGACGCGACCGGGCTCGGGCGCCTGAAGGCGCCCGTGGCGATCCTCGTCTCGGGACACGCGGCGGATCCGCGCGCGGTCGCCCGCGCCGGCGCCGATCGCGGTGTCGCGCTGGGTGACCGCGCCGACTTCGCCGGCCTGCTCCGCTATGTAGAAGCCACGGGCGCGCGCGAGGTGGGGCTCTCGCACGCGCCCGGCGACGAGCTCGCCGAGGCGCTGCGGGCGCGAGGCGTCGAGAGCTACCCAATCGGGCCGCCCCGCCAGATCTCCCTGTTCGCGGCGGGCACCGAAACCACCGCTCACGTTGTCTCTGCGGGGTGATCGAGGTAAATACAGGATCGTGTTCAATCTCGGGATGGGCGAGATCACGGTCATCCTGCTCCTCGCCCTCATCTTTCTCGGCCCTTCGAAGCTCCCCGACCTCGCGGCCGGGCTGGGCAAGCTCATCCGTGAGATCCGCAAGGCGACCTCGGACGTGAAGAACGAGATCGCGCTCGACGAGACGTTTCGCAAGCCCTTCGAGGACCTGCGCGACGCCGTCACGCTGCACCCCGACGAGCTCAAGCGGCGGGACCAGTGGGCGAAGGAGCGCGAGGAGGCCGCCAAGCGGGCCCTCGCAGAGGCCGAGACGGCGGCCAAGGCCATTTCGGCGCTCGCCGCCGAGACCCAAGGCGGCCTGCCCATACCGCCCGACGGGCTGGCGGACAACGTCAAGCTCGACGGCAACAAGCTCGATGACGTCGGGAAACCAGTGCCGGACATGATGCCGGCGACGCCGGCCTTGCCCGCGCCCCACAACGGCCCGAACGACACGGTCGTGCAGCTCGCTCCGCCCCGTGGCGCGACGCTCGAGGACGTGCCGACGCCGCCACCCGAGACGACGGCCGCCAAGCCGCCGATGCCGCCCCCGAGGACGACCGACGCGGCGGTCAGGCCGGCGAGTCCCTTCAAGCCTTTGACGCCGGCGAAGCCCGCCGTGGCCGCGCCGGGTCTTCCGCCCGCGGGCACAGTCGCGCGCCCGGATGCGCTCCGCGGCTCGACCAAGCCAGCGGCGCCGGCCGCGCCGCTGGCGACCCCGCCGAAGAACGCCGAGAGCGCCTCGAACACGACGCAGATCCTCCGGGAGGAGGACCTGATTCCGAGCTCTTCGAGCGGCACGCCGCCGCCTCCTCCCCACCTACCGGGCCTGCGTCCGGCCGGCGCCCCCCGCCCCACCGGCGCGCCCCCGCTTCCGACTGTCCCCGCGGACAAGAAGAAGCCGTAGCCCCGCCCAGGACAACACCTTTTGTCGACGCAAAAACCGGTCGCCGTACCCGTGACCCCTGAAGACAACGTCCCGAAGGGGACGGCCGAGCCCGCGAGCTCGGACGACGCGCGCATGAGCTTCGTCGAGCACCTGTCCGAGCTGCGCCTTCGGCTGCGCAACGCCGCGATCGTGTTCTTCGTCGCGATGTGCGGCTCGTTCGTGTTCGTGAAGAAATACTTCTCGATCCTGACGCGCCCGGCGCGCCAGGCGTGGACCGTGGCCATGCACGGGACGACGCCGACCTTCAACTTCGCCGGCCCGACCGAGCCGTTCTGGGTCTACACGAAGCTCGCGATGTACGGCGCGCTGCTCATCGCGAGCCCGTTCGTGTTCTGGGAGCTGTGGAAGTTCATCGCGCCCGGCCTCTACAAGAAGGAAAAGCGGATGGCGCTGGGCGTGACGATCGCCACCGCGCTGTGCTTCGTGGGCGGCGCGCTCTTCGGCTACTTCGTCCTGTGCACGCCGGCGCTGACGTACATGCTGTCCTTCGCCGAGCACTTCGACGACTTCGTGATTCAACCCACGATCATGATGGACGAGGTCGTCGGCTTCATGCTGGCGATGTTGCTCGGCACGGGCGTGGCCTTCGAGCTGCCCGTCATCCTCGCCGTGCTGGGCTGGCTGGGGCTCGTCAAGGCGCGCCAGCTCTGGAAGTTCAACAAGTATGCGCTCATCTTGTCGACGGTCGTGGGCGGCATTCTCACGCCGGGACCCGACGTGCTCTCGCAGGTCCTCATGGCGGGGCCGCTGTTTCTCCTCTACAACGTCTCGATCCTCATCGTCTGGTTCATCGAGCGCGCCGCGCGCGAGCGCCTCGAGAGGCTCGCCAAGGAGACAGGCGCCGACCTCGTGCCGACGCCGGACGACAAGTAGGGCCGCGCGGGCCGGCAGCGCCGTCGCCGACCAAAAAATTTGACGGCATCGGGGCACCGATGATGATGGGTGGTCAGGTGCTCTATGCTGGGCGAAATATTCAACGCTGAAAACGGCGCGCGCCGCGTGCCCCGAGGCTCGGTCCTGATCACGCCCGTGCGACGGCGCGGCGCCGTGCCCGGCCTGCAGCGCCGGCTGCGCGCCGTCCAGGACGTGCCGTCCTCGGGTCGGATCGTCTTCCGGTCGGACAGCCAAATCCTGCGCTAGGAAATCACCCATGTTCCGGTTGCTGAAGCTCTGCATGAGCCTGGCGGCGTTCGTCGTGCTCGCCTGGTTTGGAGCAACCGTCAAACTGGGCTCGCGCACGCTGTTCGAGCACCTGCACGCCATCGGACAGACCAAGGAGTCGCAAGAGCTCGTCGACGGCACCAAGCAAGCGGCCGAGCCGCTCGTCGACGACGTCAAGCGCCACATCGGCCGCCGGAACAAAGCCGAACAGGGCGACCACGAGGCGCAGCTCCCCGCTGCCCCGCCCGACGCCGGCGCGGCACAGGACGACTTCTCGCCCTCGGAGAAGCGCCGCTTGCGCCGCTTACTCGGCGTGGCCGAGCGCCACGCCAGCCTGAAGTAGGCGGGCGCGACGCTCGTCGCGGCGATGGCGTAAGCTTCGGCGGCGCATGCGCCTCCTGCCGTCGCTCCCGCCCCTCGCGCTCACGCTGGCCCTCGCGCTCGGCGCCGCGTCTGGGGCGCCCGCGCGCGGCGACCGCGACGCCGCGCTGTGGACGGACCAGCCGCGCCGCAGGGCAAGCCGGGGTCCCAACCTTTCCGATCTGGCGGACCTCGCGGACCGCGCGCGCCCCGCAGTCGTGCACGTCCGCGGCACGGTAGAGGAGACGGGCGCGCCCTCCGAGGAGGCCGGCAAGACCTCGATCGGCACGGGCTTCATCATTCACCGGGCCGGCTTCATCGTCACGAACGAGCACGTCGTGCGCAACGTCGTCGATCTGCGCGTTCGCCTCTACGACGGACGCGAGCTGCCCGCCTGCGTCGTGGGGGCCGACGCTCCGACGGACGTCGCGCTGCTCAAAGTCGAGTCGCCGACGCCGCTGCCGATCTTGCCGCTGGGCGACTCCGACGCCGTCCGCGTCGGCGAGCGCGTCGTCGCGATCGGCAACCCCTTCGGGTTCAACCACAGCGTGACGGCCGGCATCGTCTCGGCCAAGGAGCGCGTCGTCGACCGCTCGACGCTGCGCGAGGCGAACGAGCAAGACATCTACTCGTTCTTCATCCAGACCGACGCCTCGATCAACGTCGGCAACTCGGGCGGGCCGCTCATCGACGCCGCGGGCGCCGTCATCGGCATCAGCGCGGCGTTCTGGGCCGGCCACCCGCTGCAGCCCGCCCAGGGCATCGGCTTCGCCATCCCCATCAACATCGCGAAGTCGCTGCTGCCGCGCCTGCACGACAAGGGCGTCGCGCCGCGGGCCATCCTGGGCGTCGACGCGCAACCCATCGATCCCGCGCTCGAGGCCGCGCTCAAGCTGCCGTCGGCGCGCGGCGCGC
>DASZFV010000122.1:0-5651 GCA_035939455.1 Polyangia bacterium | reverse complement strand
CGCTCCTCACCGAGGCGCTCGGCGCCGACATGGCCAAGGAGTGTTGGGCCGGCGTCGCCGTCGTCATGGGGTGGGCGCCGCCCGAGCACCCGGAGCTGCGCGCGTACGCCGCGGCGCCCGGCGCGCTGCGCTCGGGCGCGGCGCGCGCGGCGGGCGAATCCCTGCGCCTCATGTCGCGCCGCCGGCCGCTCTCGGTCGTCGTCGAGGACGCGCACTTCGTCGACGAGACGGCGCTCGACGCGCTCGAGTACGCCGCGCTGAAGGAGGCGGCCTGCCCGATCTGGATCTGCGTCGTGGGACGACCGACCTTCGGGCGCGGGCGCACGGCCTGGGCGGGCCGCGCGGCGCGGCGCCAGGAGATCACGTTGCCGGCCCTCGAGCCCGCCGCGGCCGCCGAGCTCGCGCGGCGCCTGCTCACGCCCGTCGAGAGCGTACCCGCGAGCGCCCTCGGCCGCCTCGCCGAGCGCACGCAGGGCATCCCGCTCTTGCTCGTCGAGCTCGTGCGCGGCCTCAAGCGCGACGGGCTCGTGCGCAAGTCCGAGAAGACCAACGCCTGGTACCTGGCGACCGACGAGCTCGACAAGCTACCCGACCTGCCGCTCGTGCAGTGGCTGGCGAGCCGCGAGACGGAGTCGCTCCCGCCCGATCTCCTCGCCCAAGCGCGCCTCGCCTCGATGCTGGGCTCGGAGTTCAGCACCGACGAGCTCGAGGGCGTCATGCAGGAGCTCGAGCGCGCGGGCGCCGCGCCCGACACGCAGCTCGACGCGAGCATCGGCGTGAGCCGCCTCGCCGAGAGCGGGCTCCTCGTGCGTCACCGCGGCGGCCGCATCGGCTTCCGGCACTCGCTCCTGCGGGATTCGGTTTACCAGGCGGTCGCCCCCGCGCAGCGCGAGATCATCCACCGCGCGGCTTACGACCACTTCAAGCGCCAGGATCGGCTGCCCGAATCGACGCGCCTGCCGCAGATGGCGTTTCACGCGTCGCGCAGCGGCCTCAAGGAGGAGGCGGGTCGCCTCTACCTCGACCTCGCCAAGCGCTTGCTCGCGCGGCACGCTTACCTCGACGCCGAGCTGCTCTACAAGAACGCGCTCGAGAACCTCCTCGAGACTGACGAGGAGGGCCAGATCGCCGCCTCGCGCGGCCGGGCCCTCATGCGGTTCCGCCTGGGGCGCCACGAGGATGCCTCGAAGGACTTCGAGATCGCGCGCACGAGGGCACACAAGGTGAGCGCGCGGCTCGCCGAGATCGAGCTCATGCTCGACCAGGCCATCGTGCTCGATTGGCTGAACCTGTGGAAGCAGTCGGCGGCTCTCACGGCGGAGGCGGAAGCCCTCGCGAAGACCGAGACGCTGCCGCCGAGCGTGAACGCGCGCATGCTCATGGCGCTCGGCCGCACTCCCTACCGCGCCGACGAGCTGCGGCCCGCCCTCGAGCTCCTCACGCGGGCCGTCGACGCCGCGGCGCCCCTCGGCGACGACGGTTACGAGGCGCTCACGCAGAGCCTCATCATGATCTGCTTCGCCCACACGAACCTCGGACAGTTCGACGAGGCGCTCCGGGTCTCGGAGCGCATCCAGGTTGTCGGCAACGCGCACAACGACGCCATGCTCCTGTCGTGGAACTGCCTGAACCGCGGTCTGCTCTACTTCATGCTGGGGCGGGTCGACGAGCTCGTCGCCGACTATCGCCGCTCGATCCAGATCACGCGCGAGTATGGCTTCCCCATGCTCGAGAGCCTCGCGACGAAGGATCTGGGCGAGGTCATGTTCTACGTGGGCCGTCCCGACGACGCCGAGCCGCTCGCGCAGCGGGCCGCCGAGCTCTACACGATGATCCAGGGCGAGAAGTCGCCGCGCGTCGCCTATTCGGAGATCCTGCTCGCGCGCAGCAAGGCCTACCGCGGCGATGTCGATGGCGCGCGCGCGACGGTCGAGCGCATCGTGAAGAAGCAGGCCGAGATCCAGGCGGAGGGCGGGGCGGACTCGGCGCTGCCCTCGGACGGCAAGGCGCAGCTCGAGGGTGTCGCGCTCTGGGTGCGCGGCGCCTCCGACGACGAGTTCGATGCGCTCATCGCGCACGGCCGGGCCTTCCCCCTCCAGGCCGCCGACATCATCGAGATCATGGAGTGGAAGGCGTTGTCGGCCATCCGCACGGGGCGGCGGGCCGACGGCCTCCGCATGCTCGAAGAGGCGTACGCAGAGGCCGACAGGAACGCCAAGGTCGTCATGCCGCGCCTGCGCCGCCAGCTCGATCAAGTCATGGCGCTCGCGGCGAGCTAGGCTGGCCCCGTGGACGACGAGGCCGCGTCGACGACGCTGGACGCCGCCGCGGTGCGCGCCGAGGCGATCGCGTCTCGCTTCGCGCTCGTGGGCCTCGCCCGCGCCGACGCTCTCGATCCCGGACCGCTCGCGTCCTGGCTGGCCGCGGGGCACGCCGCCGACATGGACTGGATGGGCCGCCGCCTCGACGAGCGGCTGGACCCGCGCCGGGTGCTGCCGGGCGCCAAGACGGTGATCGCGCTCGCGATCGGCTACCACCAGGCGGGCGGCGCGGCGTCACCGCGCTCGCCCGTGGCGCGTTACGCGCGCGGACGCGACTACCATTACGCCCACCGCGACGGCATGAAGGAGCTGCGCCGCCGCCTCCTCGGGCTCGCGCCCGGTGTCGAGACCTACGCCTGCGTCGACACGGGCGTCGCCATGGAGAAGGTCTGGGCGGCCCGCGCGGGCCTGGGCTGGATCGGGAAGAACGGCTGTCTGATCAACCCGCGCTGGGGCTCCTGGCTCACGCTGTCGGTGATGTTCGTCGACCGCGAGGTCGACGCCTACGACGCGCCCCACGACGAGCGCTGCGGCGACTGCACGTCGTGCCTGCGCGGTTGCCCCACGCAGGCTTTCCCGTCGCCCGGTGTCGTCGATGCGCGTCGCTGCCTGGCCTATCAGACCATCGAGAACCACGGTGACGTGCCCGAGCCCCTCCGGCGCGCGTTCCGCGGGCGCGTCTTCGGCTGCGACGTCTGTCAGGACGTCTGCCCCTTCAACCGCGGCGCGCTCCCTGAAGGCGACGCCCGCTTCGCGCCGCGGCCTGTCGCGAGCCTGACGCCCGCCGAGCTCGCCGCCTTGCCGCGCGCCGACTTCGACCGCCTGTCCGCCGGCACGGCCCTCGCGCGCGCCCAGTACGATGGCCTCCGTCGAAACGCCCTCTACGCCATCGGCGCGACCCGCGACCGCGAGGCGCGACCCGTCGCCAAGAAGCTCCTCTCCGACCCGAGCCCGACGGTGCGGGAGGCCGCAGAGTGGACCATCGGCCGCCTCGGCTGACTTGTGCGGGCCGAAGAGTGCGCTACGATCGTGACCGAGTCGACATGCCCAAACGCCCCGACGATCGCGACGCTCCTGGCACGCTGGAGAAGACCAAGGGCGACCTCAAGACCATCGAGAAGGAGAAGGTCGAGCGGCCCCACCTCTACGAGGTGCTGCTTCACAATGACGACTACACGACTCAGGAGTTCGTCGTCTTCGTGCTCATGCGGTACTTCAAGCACGACGCGACGGCCGCGCGGCAGATCATGCTGCACGTTCACACCAAGGGCGTGGGCGTGGCCGGCGTTTTTCCCTTCGACGTCGCCGAGACGAAAGCCCATCAGGTCGTGCAGTTCGCGCGCGAGCACGAGATGCCGCTGCAGGCGTCGGTGCGCAAAAGCGAGGAATGTTGAATGTCGAACAATGAATTGACGACGGGACGGTTGAAGTCATGCTGAGCCCCGAATTGGAGACAGCCATCCGGCAAGCCCTCGACGACGCCACGACGCGCGGCCACGAGTTCTCGGGCCTCGAGCACCTGCTGCTCGCGCTGCTCGCCGACGAGAAGACGGCGGACGTCGTCAAGCACTGCGGCGGGAACTTGCCGCGCCTTCGCGGGAAGCTCGAGGCTTACCTCGACAAGGAGGTGACCGCCCTCCCCGAGGACGAGCGCGAGCGCGCGCAGCCCACGCTCGGCTTCGCGCGCGTCATCCAGCGCGCCGTCAACCACGTGCTCGGCGCGGGCCGTAGCGAGGCGAATGGCACGAACGTGCTCGTCGCGCTCATGTCCGAGCCCGATTCCCAGGCCGTGACCTTCCTGAAGGAGGAGGGCATCACGCGGCTCGACGTCGTGAGCTACATCTCGCACGGTATCTCGAAGTTGCTGCCCGCGAAGACGACGCCCGCGGGAGACGGAGGCACGGGCCGGCCGGCCGCGGACGACGACGACGACGAGGTCCCGGTCGATCCGCTCGAGGCCTTCGCCGTCAACCTCAACGAGCGCGCGCGCGCCGGAGACATCGATCCCCTCATCGGGCGCGGACCGCAGGTCGAGCGCGCGCTGCACGTGCTGGCGCGTCGCCGCAAGAACAACCCGCTCTTCGTGGGCGACGCGGGCGTCGGCAAGACGGCGATCGTCGAAGGGCTCGCGCGGCGCATCGAGCTCGGCGAGGCCCCGGCGGCCCTCAAGGGCGCGACGATCTACGCCCTCGACATGGGCGCCATGGTGGCGGGAACGCGCTACCGAGGTGACTTCGAGGAGCGCTTCAAGGCCGTGCTCAAGGCCCTCGCCGAGAAAGAGGGCTCGATCGTCTTCATCGACGAGCTGCACACGATCGTGGGCGCCGGCGCCGCCTCGGGCGGCGCCATGGACGCCTCGAACCTCATCAAGCCGGCGCTCGCCAACGGCAAGCTGCGCTGCATCGGCACGACCACGCACAAAGAGTACCGCAGCTACATCGAAAAGGACCGCGCCCTGGCGCGCCGCTTCCAATCGATCGAGGTCGAGGAGCCGTCGATACCCGAGACGATCAAGGTCCTCAAGGGCCTGCGGTCCAAGTACGAGGAGTTCCACGGCGTCACCTACACCGACAAGGCGCTGCGCGCGGCGGCCGAGCTGTCGTCGCGGTACCTGCATGACCGCCGCCTGCCCGACAAGGCCATCGACCTCATCGACGAGGCGGGCGCGGCCCTCAAGATCAAGGACCTCGCCAGGCCCGCGCGAGCGGGACGCGCGCGCACGCGGGGCGCCGGCGCGACCGTCGCCAAGAAGAGGACGCGCGTCGTGAGCAGCCGGCAGATCGAGAGCGTCATCGCGACCATGGCGCGCATTCCCCCCAAGCGCGTGGCCTCAGACGACCGCGAGCGCCTCTCGCGTCTCGAGGCGGACCTCAAGGCCAAGATCTTCGGCCAGGACCGGGCCGTCGAGCGCGTCGCGCAGGCCATCAAGATGAACCGGGCGGGGCTGGGCCTGCCCCGGAGACCGATCGGGGCTTTTTTGTTCGCGGGTCCCACGGGCGTCGGCAAGACGGAGCTCGCCAAGCAGCTCGCCGAGACGCTGGGCGTCTCGTTCGTGCGCTTCGACATGTCCGAGTACATGGAGCGCCACACGGTGTCGCGCCTCATCGGCGCGCCCCCCGGCTACGTCGGCTTCGACCAGGGGGGGCTGCTCACAGATGCCATCCACCAGTCGCCGCACACGGTCCTGCTGCTCGACGAGATCGAGAAGGCGCACCCTGACCTGTTCAACCTGTTGCTCCAGGTCATGGACCACGGCGCGCTCACCGACAACAACGGGCGCAAGTCGGACTTCCGCCACGTCATCCTCATCATGACGAGCAACGTGGGCGC
>DASZFV010000121.1:0-7426 GCA_035939455.1 Polyangia bacterium | reverse complement strand
CGATCTCGTGGCGCGCATGGAGTTCCGGCCCGTGTCCGAGGAGGCCTACGAGAAGCGCTCGATCCCGATGGTGAACAAGGTGGCGCGTCGGGCCTCGGAGGCGCTGGGGCGTCTCCGCCCGCGCTGGGGCGCGGGGCGCTTCACCGAGGTCGTCGACCGGTTCAAAAAGGGCCTCGACGAGGTCGAGCGCGTCACGGCGGAGGCCGCCAAGAACATCGAGCTCTTCCGGCCGTTCATCTTCGAGAACCAATACATCCTGCGCGCCGACAACGCGCGCGCTCTCTTCGCGCGCCTGCCGCCCGAGGACCAGAAGCTCCTGCCTTGGGGGCCCGAGCACCTGGACTGGTTCGACTACTGGATGAACATCCACTTCCCGGGCCTGCAGCGGTGGGTGCTCCCCGAGCTCGACCAGACCTACGCGCCCAAGCCCAAGCAGGTCTACAGCTACCACGACCTCCTCGAGCTCTTCGACACGACTACGAAGCTGCACGCGACGCGCACGGCGCTGCGCATCGAGCGCGGCAAGCGCGAGGAGATCTACAGCTACGCCGACTTGCAGGAGCTCGCCTCGCGCGTCGGCGTCTTCCTCCTCGGCCAGGAGCTCGCCGCCGGGGGCCGCGTCATGCTCGTCGCGAAGAACGGCCCGGAGTGGTCGATGGCCTTCTTCGGCGTCCTCAAGGCGGGCGGTGCGTCGGTGCCCGTCGGCCACGAGTCCACCGTCGCCGAGATCGTGAACGTCGCGCGCGCGTCGGGCGCCGCCGGCATCCTCGTGGGCGACGATCTGCTGGACAAGCGCGCCGGGCTCGTCAAGGCGTTGGGCGAGGCGGGTTTGGCCACGAAGGTGTGGCCCTTTTCGCGCGCCTTCGAGCTGCCCGACCTCGCGCTCGAGACGGAGGGCCTCGCGCGTCTCGTCAGCAAGCACAACCCCGATGCCCTCGCGTCGCTGATCTTCACCTCGGGCACGACGGGCAAGCCCAAGGGCGTCATGCTGACGCACCGGAACCTGACCTTCATGGTGTCCGAGCTCTCGAAGATCTTCGAGTTCGGCGTCAACGACGGCATGCTGTCCGTGCTGCCGCTGCACCACACGTTCGAGTTCGCGACGGGGCTCCTCGTGCCGCTCGCGCACGGTGCGCAGATCACCTACCTCGCCGAGCTCACGGGCGACGCCATCGGCAGCGCGCTCAAGAAGGGGCGCGTCACGGCCATCGTCGGCGTGCCGGCGCTCTGGGAGCTCATGCGCCGCCGCCTCATGCAACGCTTCTCCGAGAAGGCGCCGCTGTTCGAGACGTTCATGAAGGGCCTCATGGCGGCGAACTACGAGCTGCGAACGCGCACGAAGATCGATCTCGGCGTGCTCGTGTTCCTGCCCATCCACGAAGGGTTCGGCGGGCGCATCCGCTATCTCATCTCGGGCGGCTCGGCGCTGCCCGCGGACGTCCTCAAGGCCTTCCACGGCCTCGGCTTCAACTTCTTCGAGGGCTACGGCCTCACCGAGACCGCGCCCGTGCTCACGGTGACGTCGCCAAAGGACAAGCCCATCGTGGGCTCCGTGGGCAAGCCGCTGCCGGGCATCGAGGTCAAGCTCGCGGAGCCCGACGCCGCCACGGGCGTGGGCGAGGTCGTCGCGCGCGGGCGCAACGTCATGGCGGGCTACTGGGAGGACGAGGCCGCCACGGGCGCGTCGATCCGCGACGGATGGTTTCACACGGGCGACCTCGGCCGCTTCGACGAGGACGGCAACCTCTACATCGTGGGCCGGTCGAAGGAGATCATCGTCGACGCCAACGGCAAGAACGTCTACCCCGACGAGATCGAGGATCTCTATCGCGACTCCCCGTTCGTCAAGGACCTCTCCGTCGTCGGGTTGCCGGACGACACGGGCGAGCAGGTCGCCTGCGCCGTCGTCGCCAACTACGAGCACGACGCGATGCTCGCGCGCGCCGAGGTCCACGCGCGCATCGAGGAGCACTTTCGCAAGGTCTCGGCCGACCTGCCCTTCTGGAAGCGCGTCAAGGTCATGCAGGTCTGGGAGGGCGGCGAGCTGCCACGAACGTCTCTGCGAAAGATCAAACGCCGCGAGGTCGTCGCGGGCCTGCAGAGCGCGCGCAAGAAGGCCGACGAGAGCTCGGGCGCGCTCGTGGCGGCCGTGCGCCCCGACGAGACCTCGGTCAGCTGGCTGCTCGAGACGCTCGCCACGGTCTCGGGGCGCCGCCGCGCCGACGTCGCGCTCGGCAGTCGCTTCGACCAGCTCGGCTTCGACAGCCTCATGTACGCCGAGCTCGCGAGCGCGCTCGAGGCCGCGAGCGTCGCGCTGCCGGAGTCCGTCGACATCACGACGCTCACGACGGTGGCGGACCTCCACGAGCTGCTCGCGCGCGGTCACCTCGTCGGCGGACGCGGGCGCGCGGCCGAAGCGGGGCCCGGCGTCGACGACGGCGAGCTGCGCGTGCCGGGCCTCGTCGCGCGCGCCGGCAAGCGCGGGCTCGCCCTCGCGCAGCAGCTCCTCTACAAGGGCGCGCTCGACACCAAGATCCAGGGCGCGAACCACGTCCCGCGGCACACGAACTTCATCGTCGCGTCGAATCACGCGTCGCACCTCGACATGGGCGCCATCAAGGTCGCGCTCGGCGACGCCGGTCGGGACCTGACGTCGCTCGCCGCGGCCGACTACTTCTTCCGGAACAAGTACCGCCGCGCCTTCTTCACGCACTTCACGAATCTCGTGCCCATGGAGCGCTCGGGCTCGATCCGCAAGTCGATGGACACCGCGGAGCAGGTGCTGCGCGGCGGGCGCAGCATGGTGGTGTTCCCCGAGGGCACGCGCTCGATGTCGGGCGAGATGACGAGCTTCCTGCCCAGCCTCGGCTACCTCGCGCTCCGGGCCGGCGTGGGCATCTTGCCCGCGCACATCTCGGGCGCCTACGAGGCGCTGCCCAAAGGGGCGGCCGTGCCACGCGCGCGCGAGCTGGGGGTAGCCTTCGGGCCGTTCCTCTCGCAGGAGTGGCTCGCCGCGCTCACGAAGGGGCTCTCGGCGCAGGAGGCCTGGCGGCTCGTGGCCGCCTTCACGCAGCGGGTCGTCGAGAACCTGCGCGACGGCGCCGCGACGCCGCTCGACGCCCAGGCTGCGCGCGCTGCCTGGGATGGCGAGGCGCAGACGCTCGGCGTGGTGGCGGTGGGCGTTCCCGCGCGTCGTCGCGTCTTGAGGTCCGTCTCGTGAAGACGCTCGTCACGGGCGGCACGGGCTTTCTCGGCTCGCACCTCGTGAGCGGCCTCGCGCGCTCGTCTCGGGGCGGCGCGCGTGACGTCCGCGTCCTCGTGCAGAGCGTGCCGCCCGCGTGGCTGCGCGACCTCGGCGTCGAGATCTGCCCCGGCTCCGTGACGCGCCCCGAAGACGTCGGGCGCGCGCTCGACGGCGTCCAGCGCGTCTACCACCTCGCGGGCATGGTCTCGCACAAGCCCAGCGACGGACATCGCATGTACGCCGTGCACGTCGACGGCACGCGCGTCCTTTGCGAGGCCGCCGTGCGCGCGGGCGTCAGGCGCGTCGTCATGTCGTCGACGAGCGGCACGATCGCCGCCTCCACGCGCGCCGACGACCGGCCCGACGAGGGCTCGACGGCACCCCTCGAGGTCATCGCGCGCTGGCCTTACTACACGAGCAAGCTCTATCAGGAAGAGACGGCGCGTCGCGTCTGCGGCGACCGCGTCGAGCTCGTGACCGTAAACCCGAGCTTGCTGCTCGGGCCGGGCGACGATCGCCTGAGCTCGACCCGCCCGGTGCTGCAGTTCCTCGCGCGCGAGATCCTCATGACACCGCCGGGCGGCCTCAACTTCGTCGACGCACGCGACGTCGCGGCCCTCCTGCCTGTCGTCATGGATCGCGGCACGCCCGGCGAGCGCTACCTCGTGGGCGGGTACAACTGGACCTTCGAAGAGTTCTTCGGGCGTCTCGAGCGCCTCACGAAGGTGGCGGCGCCGCGCCTGAAGTCGCGCGGGCCCATGCCACTGCTCGCGGCGCGCGCCCAGGCGGCGCTCTACCGCCACTGGGGGCGGCGCGTGCCCGTCGAACCGCAGAGCGTCGAGATGGCGGAGCATTTCTGGTACTTCGACTCCGGCAAGGCCGCGCGCCAGCTGGGATTCGAGCCGCGCGGCGCGACGGACACGCTCTTCGACACCGTGAAGTACATCCGCGCGCACTTGCTCTCGAACGACGCTTTTGGGGCTGGCTCGGCCGCTCGCTCGGTTTCGCCTCGCATCGGGGCGTGAGGCGAGGCCGAGCGAGCTCAGCAAGCCTGAGCCCCGCGCCTCAGACCCGCACGCGCAGCGCGCCCGGGACGATCTCGAACGTCGCCGGGAGCCGCCCCGGGGTCTCGCCGTCGAGCTCGATGGGCACGAGGGCGTCGGCCTCGACGGGCTCCGCGACCAGCTTGCGCGCCGTCGCGGCCGTCACCGCTTCGAGGTCGAGGTGGCTACCGTCGTAGAGGCGGCGCACCCTCGTGAGCACGTCCAGGCGCGAGAAGTCACCCACGACGACGACGTCGAGGGCGCCGTCGTCGAGCTGGGCGCGCGGGCAGATCTTCATGCCGCCGCCGAAGAACCGTCCGTTGCCGACGGCAGCCAGGAGCACGCGTCGCCGCTCGCGCGGCCCGTCGTCGAGCGACAGCCACACGTCGGAGTTGTCGTAGGAGAGGAGGGCGCCCAAGGTGGCGCCGAGGAACGCCATGTTGCCGCCCAGGCGCTTCGAGGAGGCGTTGGCACGGCTCGCGACGGCGCTCGAGAACCCGAAGGACGCGACGTTGATGAAGTGGCGCGTCGCCGCCGTGCCGTCGTGGGCGACGTAGTGGACGCGACCCGCGTCGATGAGGCGGGCGGCGCCGTCGCGCGCGCGGCGCGCCGCCTCGGCGAGGTCCTGGGGCAGCTCGAGCGTGCGCCGGAAGTCACCGCCCGTGCCGCGCGGGATGATGCCGAGCTCGGTCGTCGCGCCCGCGCCCGCCGCGAGGATGCCGTCGGCTGTCTCCGAGATCGTGCCATCGCCGCCGAAGGCGACCACGAGCCGCCGGCCGGCCGCCGCCTCGCGCCGCGCGATGTCGGTCGCGTCGCGCGGTCCCGTCGTGAAGATGCTGTCGAAGGGCCCGAGGCCGTCCGTGAGGCCCGCCACGAGACGCGCCCAGCGCGCTTCGGAGAGGCCGCCGCCCGAGCGCGGGTTGACGATGACGAGCGGCCGCTGCGGATCCAATCTCGGCCGTTGTACCAGATTCGGGCCCGCGCCGGGTCGGCGGCGCGGGTGTGCCCGGACGGCGCCAACGGGACAGCGACCCATCCGCCATGGAGGTGCACTATTCTCGCGCGCCATGCTCCTCGGCATCGTGCTGGGTCTCTGCGCGAGCGCCTCTTGGGCGCTCGCGAACGTCGCCGTCCAGCGCAGCGCGCGGCACGTGGGCGCTTTCCGCGCGATCTTGTGGGCGCAGATCATCGGAGGTGCCGCCGTCGCGCTCGCGTTGCCGCTCGATGTCCGCACGGCCGCGCCCGCGCCCATCGATGCGCTCTGGGTCTTGGCGGTCGGCGCCGCGGGCCTGCTCGCCTACGTGTGCCTCTTCTACGCCTTCGAGCATGGGCGGCTCACGATCGCCGTGCCCGTCATGTCGAGCTGGGCGGTCATCGCCGCAGGGCTCTCGCTCGCGATCTTTCGCGAGCCCGTGCGGCCGCTGCAACTCGTGGGCGCCACGGGGGTCGTCGCCGGCGCTGTCGTCGTCTCACGCTTCGCGCGCGCCACGACAGCGGGCGTCTCCGGCGCGCCACGCGGCGCGCGGGCGCCGCGCTGGCTCCTCGCCTCGTTCGGCGCCGCCCTCGGTTTCGGCCTCCTCATTCCCGCGATCGGGCTGCTCACGCCCGTTGTCGGTCGCCTGGGCGTCATTCCCGTCACGTATGCCGCCGATATCGCGCTCGGGCTCCCGCTCGCTTGGCGGTTTCGCGTCTCGCTCGCGCCGCCGCGCGGCCGCGCCTGGGTGGCCGTCGCGCTCGCTGGCGTGTTCGAGACGGCGGGGTTCGCGTGCATCGTGCTCGCCGGCCGCTACGCGCCCCTCGCGCTCGTCTCGCCGCTGTCGAGCCTCGCCTCCGCCTTCACCGTGCTCTACGCCTGGGCCGTCCTGCGCGAACGTCCGGCGCGGCCCGTCCTCATCGGCGCCGCCCTCGTCTGCGCCGGCGTGATCACGCTGGCCCTCTAAAGTCCCAAGGGCGCCCAGAAAAGAGGCCGGCTTCGCCGGCCGAAGCGAGCGTCGGGGGTCTGGGACCCTCTCAGGGTCCCAGATAAAAAAATAGCGGGTCTGGACGATTTCTCGCCCAGACCCGCCCCCCAACCGAGCCGAGCTCGGTGCAACCAGACCTAACTAATTCAGTAAGCGTGCCAACCGTTGAACCGCCAACATAACCGCGCGCGGCAGGCAGTTAGCGTTTTGCTCGACCGTCCACGATGAAGAATTCGTTGTCCGCCGCGCAACGATCGTTGCCTGCGGCGCAACCTCCTCGCCCCTTGTCGGATGCATTCTTCCGACGACGCCGGGGACCGGGGACACCATGTGGCTTTTCAGGGCCCCGAAGCTGCCCGCTCCGAAACGTCCTGCTACACTGCCGCCGCCATGGCGCACCAGTACATCTACACGATGCAGAACCTCCGGCGGGTCCACCCGCCCAACAAGGAGGTCCTCAAGGGCATCTTCCTCTCGTTTTATCCTGGCGCGAAGATCGGCGTCCTCGGCTCGAACGGCGCCGGCAAGTCCACCCTGCTGCGCATCATGGCGGGCGTCGACAAGGACTTCTTCGGCGACGCCAAGCCGGCCGACGGCATCCGCATCGGTTACCTGCCGCAGGAGCCGCCCCTCGATCCGAAGAAGAACGTCCTCGAGAACGTCGAGGAGGCCGTGGCCGCGACGAAGGCGCTCCTCAAGCGCTTCGACGAGGTCAACATGAAGCTCGGCGAGGACATCTCGCCCGCCGAGATGGATAAGCTCCTCGCCGAGCAGAGCAAGCTACAAGACGCCATCGAGGCCGCCAACGCCTGGGATCTCGACCGCACGCTCGAGATCGCGATGGACGCGCTCCGGCTCCCGCCCGCCGACGCCGACGTCACCAAGCTCTCCGGCGGCGAGCGCCGCCGCGTCGCGCTCTGCAAGGTCCTCCTCGAACGCCCCGATCTCCTGCTGCTCGACGAGCCCACGAACCACCTCGACGCGGAGAGCGTGGCCTGGCTCGAGCACTTCCTGCACGAATTCGCGGGGACCATCGTGGCCGTAACCCACGACCGCTACTTCCTCGACAACGTGGCCGGTTGGATTCTGGAACTCGACCGCGGCCGCGGCATCCCCTGGGAAGGCAACTACACCTCCTGGCTGACGCAGAAGAAGGACCGGCTCAAGAAAGAAGAAAA
>DASZFV010000120.1:0-8745 GCA_035939455.1 Polyangia bacterium | reverse complement strand
CGGCGTCGAGCCAGCGAAACAGCGCGCGCCGCAGCCCTTCGTGTCGGACCTCGACGCCCTCGTGGACGAACCGCCCCTCGCGATCGATCCGGATCCCCGAGCGGCGCAGTCGCTCGAGGAACGCCGCGTCCATGGAATTTTCCCGGAGCCGTCAGCTCGCGCGGCGGAGGCCCGCCGAGAGAAGCGCGAGCCGGTCCTTGGCGCGCAGCTTCTCCTTCTTGAGCTGACTTCGCTCCACTTGCTCGTCGGGCGTGAGCGACAAATGCCGCTCGAGCTCCGACAACCGCTTCTCGATCTCGTCGTGTCGCGCCCTCAACCTGCCCACCTCCCCGTCGACCTCCGTCCCCGTCCCCTGCTCGCCTGCCACGCGGATCTTCTCCATGCGTCCGGACCTCCCGATCTGCAATCGTGGCAGCGAGACGGGGTCGTGTCTACTCCGTTCGGGGCGACTCCAATTTCTTGGATTTCCTGTCCATTGTCGTCTCGTAGGCGCCAATGTCGGCTTCCTGCGACAGCAAGAACTGCAGCTCGTCGATGCCGTTCAGCAGGCAGTAGCGAGAGAAGGGATCGACCGAGAACGTCTCGACGGTGCCGTCCGCCAGCGTCACGGTCTCGGCCTCGAGCGAGACCGTGACCTCGGCGCCCGGCGCGGCGACGAGCTTCGCGTGTGTCGCCGCGTCGACGGTGATCGGGAGCAGGCCGTTCTTGAGTGAGTTGTTCTTGAAGATGTCCGCGATCGACGTGCTGATGACGGCGCGGAAGCCGTAGTCGTAAAGCGCCCACGGCGCATGCTCGCGCGACGAGCCGCACCCGAAGTTGTCGCCCGCGACGAGCACACGCGCGCCCTTGGCGGCCGGCCGGTTGAGGGCGAAGTCCGGCTTTTCCGTGCCGTCGGCCGAGAAGCGCCAGTCGGAGAACAGCTTGTCGCCCAGCCCAAGCTTGGTCGTCGCCTTGAGAAAGCGCGCCGGGATGATCTGATCGGTGTCGATGTTGTCCGTCGGCAGCACGACGGTCTTGGACGTGAACGTCTTGATCGGTTCCATCTCAGCAGCTCCTGTCGATATGAAGGCGAGCGACGCGTGGCTTCGCCACGCGAAGCGAGGGGGTTGCGAGCGGCAGCGAGCCGGCCCCCATCTAGAGCAAATTCCTGGCGTCGGTCACGACGCCGGTTATGGCGGCCGCTGCGGCCGTGAGCGGGCTCGCGAGGAACGTGCGCCCGCCCGCGCCTTGCCGGCCCTCGAAGTTGCGGTTGCTCGTGCTCACGGCGTACTGCCCCGGCTTGAGCTGGTCGCCGTTCATGGCGATGCACATCGAGCAGCCGGCCTCCCGCCACTCGGCGCCCGCGTCGAGGAACACGCGGTCGAGGCCCTCGGCCTCGGCGGCCTTCTTGATGCGCTGAGAGCCGGGCACGACGAGCGCGCGGACGCCAGGCGCCACCTTGCGGCCCTTGAAGATCGTCGCCGCCGCGCGCAGGTCCGACAGGCGCGAGTTCGTGCAGCTCCCGATGAAGACGACGTCGATCTTGTGGCCGAGCAGCGGCGCCTCGGCCTCGAGGCCCATGTACGCCAGCGCCTTCGCGAGCGTCGGGTTCGACGCCGCCGGCACCCGGGCGCCGATGGCCATGCCCATGCCGGGGTTCGTGCCGTAGGTGATCATCGGCTCGATGGCGGCCGCGTCGAACTTCTCCTCGCGGTCGTAGGTCGCGCCCACGTCGGACGGCAGCTTGCGCCACTCCGCGACGGCCGCTTCCCAGGCCGCGCCCCGCGGCGCGCGCGGACGGCCCTCGAGGTACGCGAACGTGACGTCGTCGGGCGCGATCATGCCGGCGCGCGCGCCGGCCTCGATCGACATGTTGCAGACGGTCATACGCTCCTCCATCGAGAGCGCCCGGATGGCCGAGCCGCGGTACTCGATGACGTGGCCCGTGCCGCCGCCGATGCCCAGGCGCGCGATCACGGCGAGCACGACGTCCTTGGCCGTCACGCCCCGCGCGAGCTGGCCCTCGACGGTGATGGCCAGCGTCTTGGGCTGGCTCTGCAGCAGGCATTGCGTCGCGAGCACGTGCGCGACCTCGCTCGTGCCGATGCCGAACGCCAGGGCGCCGAACGCGCCGTGCGTCGACGTGTGGCTGTCGCCGCAGACGATCGTGCCGCCGGGCTGCGTGAGCCCCAGCTCGGGCCCGATAACGTGGACGATGCCCTGCCCCTCGCTGCCGAGCGCGTGCAGCTCGATGCCGAAGTCGCGGCAGTTCGTCTCGAGTTGCGCGATCTGCGCCGCCGCCGCGTTGTCGAGCACCGGGATCTTGCCGTCCTTGCCCCGGGGCGTCGTGGGCGTCGAGTGATCCATCGTCGCCACCGTCCGCTCCGGGCGGCGCACCTTCACGGCACGCTCCCGCAATGACGTGAAGGCCTGCGGCGACGTCACCTCATGAATGAGATGCAGATCGACGTAGAGGATGGCCGGCGTGTCGGCCGTCGCGGCGCGCACGACGTGCGCGTCCCAGAGCTTCTCGAACAACGTGCGTGGGTGGCTCAACGACTGATCTCCTGATGGGGGCTGACTGCGAGTGATTCCAAGGGTTCATGCCACGCGCGACGCCGCGGCGCGCGCCCGCGCGAGCGGCAGCTCGAGCGCGTCGGCCAGCGCGGCGGCGCTCGCCTCGATGATGTTCTGCGAGACGCCGATCGTGCTCCAGCGCTCCTCGCCGCGCGCGGCCTCGATGAGGACGCGGGTCTTCGCGCCCGTGGCCGCCTCGGGGTCGAGGATGCGCACCTTGTAGTCGACGAGGTGCACCTCGCGCACGAGCGGGAAGGCCGGGTTGAGCGCCTTGTGGAAGGCGCCGTCGAGCGCGTGCACCGGACCCAAGCCCTCGGCCACGGTGTGCACGACCTGGTCGCCGATGCGCACCTTGACGGTGGCCTCGGCGAACATGCTGTTGCCGCGCCGCTGCTCGGAGAGCACGACGATGTCCAGCACCTCGAAGGGCGCGGCGTAGTCCGGCTGGCTGCGCCGCGTGAGCAGCTCGAACGACCCCTCGGCCGCCTCGAACTGATAGCCCTCGTTCTCGAGCTCCTTGATGCGCTTGACGACGGCGTGCTCGTTGCCGCTCGACTCGACGCCCAATTCGCTGGCGCGCATCCGAACGTTGCCCCGACCCGAGAGCTCGGACACGACGATGTGGCGGCGGTTGCCGACGCGCTCGGGCGCGATGTGCTCGTAGCTGGAGGTGACCTTCTCGACGGCGGCCACGTGCACGCCGCCCTTGTGGGCGAAGGCCGAGCGGCCGACGTACGGGGCGTGCGCGCGCGGCCGGATGTTGGCGATCTCGCTCACGGTGCGCGACAGCTCCGTGAGGCGCGCCAGGCTCTCGTCGGGCACGCAGCGGCGGTCCATCTTGAGCTGCAGCGCGGGGATGATCGAGATGAGGTTGGCGTTCCCGCAGCGCTCGCCCCACCCGTTCATCGTCCCCTGCACCTGCGTGCAGCCCGCCTCGACGGCCGCGAGCGCGTTCGCGACCGCGAGATCGCTGTCGTTGTGCGAGTGGATCCCGAGGCGCGTCGGGACGTGCTTGCGCACGACGCCCACGACCTCGGACACGAAGCTCGGCAAGCTGCCGCCGTTCGTGTCGCACATCGTGACCCAATCGGCCCCCGCGTCGGCCGCCGCCTTGAGGGTCGCGAGCGCGTACGCCGGATCGAGCCGGTAGCCGTCGAAGAAGTGCTCGGCGTCGTAGACGACCTCGCGGCCGCGCCCCTTCACGAAGGCGACGCTGTCGCCGATCATCGCCAGGTTCTCCTCGAGCGTCGTCTCGAGCACCTTCGTCACGTGCAGCGTCGACGACTTGCCGAAGATGCACACGACGGGCGTCTCGGCGTCCACGAGCGCGCGCAGGTTCGCGTCGTCCGCGGCGCGGCCGCCGGCCTTGCGCGTGCTGCCGAAGGCCGTGAGCTTGGCGTGCTTGAGCGAGAGCGTCTTGGCGCGCCGGAAGAACTCGATGTCCTTGGGGTTCGACCCGGGGTACCCCCCCTCGATGTAGTGAATGCCGAAGCCGTCGAGGATCTTGGCGATCTTCAACTTGTCCTCGACCGACAGGGACAGTCCCTCGCTCTGGGTCCCGTCCCGCAGCGTCGTGTCGAAGAGGTGGATATTCATGACGTTCTCAGTCGTGCTCCGCGCCCACGGAAGCTCGGAGCCTATGGGACTCGGGCCCCGATCTCCAGGGGATTCAAGGGACGGCGACGGCCACACCTGAACGGAGGCTCAGGCCCGAGCGTCACCGTCTGGCGACATGAGGCGCCGCCCTGCCGCGGGATCGCCCGTTCAGCACCACCGCTTCGTCGCACGTGACGCTCAAGGCGTTCCCGGCTTGATGGGCTCAGGCTGACAGCGCGCCCCGCAGCGAGCGTCCACCTGGCAAACGAAGGCGCTCGGACAGGACACGCTCGCGCAGGGATCTCCGCATTGTCGTGCCGTTCCGGAGAGGTTCGCGCAGGTGGCCATCACGAGGCCGGCAGCGAAGGCGGCCAGCGCCGCGATCCAAGTTCGCATGCCGCACACCGTAGCGTCCAACGGCGACACGTGCCAGTGTCCCCGTCGACGTGAGATGAGACCACCAGCGCCGGCGCCGCGGGCCGCGCCCAGCCGTGACGTGCACCACGCGGAGGCCGTCGCGTGGCTCCGGGCGCGGGGGCGCCTCGACAGCTGCAGCGTCGTGACGTCGCTGCCCGACGTCTCCGAGGTGCCCACGCTCGATCTCGCGGCATGGATGCGCTGGTTCGAGGAGACGGCCTCGCTCGTCATCCGCGCCGTGCCGGACGACGGCGTCACCGTCTTCTTCCAGAGCGACATCAAGCGCGGCGGCGCATGGATCGACAAGGGCGCGCTCGTCCAGCGCGCGGCGGAGCGCGCGGGCACCACGCTGCTCTTCCACAAGATCGTCTGTCGCAAGCCGCCGGGCGCCGTGACCTTCGGCCGCGCGGGCTACTCGCACCTGCTCGCCTATTCCCGCGGCGTACGGCCGCGCCCGGAGCGGGCGACGGCCGACGTCATCGCGGACGCCGGGTTCATGCCCGGCACCAAGGCCATGGGGGTGAATGCCTGCCTCGACGCCTGTCGCTTCGTGCTGCGCGAAACGACGACGCGCACCGTGGTCGACCCTTTCTGCGGCTACGGCACGGTGCTGGCCGTCGCGAACGCCCTCGGCCTCGCCGCGATCGGCGTCGATCTCTCGGCGCGGATGTGTCGAAAGGCGCGCGCGCTGGCGCCGCCGGCGTCAGCGCTCTGAACGAGGCCTCGTGATGTCGGGAGGCCGACCGTAGACGGGGACGGCCTTCTCGAGGTCGTCGGCCTCACGGCGCGCGAGACGCGGGAGAGCCAGCGCGCCGATCGACAGCGCCGTGGGCCCCTCGATCGGGATGCGCCGCGCGCCAGCGTCGATGACCGAGGCGTAGCGATCCGCGCCGTTCCCCGCGACGACCGCCGCCGGGAGGTCCGCGAGGCGCGCCACGAGCGCCTCCGGCGTCAGGCGCCAGGGCTCCCCGCCGGGCGCCACGACGCCCGCCGCGTCGAGCGCGCAGGCGACCGCGTACACCTCACCCTTCCCCGCGTCGATGCAGGGCACGACGAACCGCGGCGCCGGTGGCGCGGCGGCGCGCGCGATGTCGAGCGCGAGGGCTTGCAGTGACGACACGAGGAGCAGCGGCTTGCCGGTCGCGAGCACGAGGCCCTTGACGACGGCCAGGCCCACGCGCAGCCCCGTGAAGCTCCCGGGGCCGGCGCCGCAGGCGATGGCGTCGAGCCCGTCGGGGCGCAGGCCCGACGCGCGCAGGACCTCGTCGCAAAGCTTGAGAACGTGCGCAGAATGGCGCTCCGCCGTGGCCTCCGCGCGCGCCACCGCCGTGCCCGTGCCGTCGACGACAGCGACGCGCGCCGTCGGCGTCGACGTGTCGAGACAGAGCAAGCGCACGGAGGGCGTCATCGCGGGAGCAGGTAGCGAACGACGTCGTTGCGCAGCGCGAAGATCATGAGCGTCCCCACGATGACGAGGCCGACGTACGACGCGATCTCCCGCGCGCGCGGCGAGGGCGGCCGGCGCTTGAAGAGCTCGAGCGTGAAGAAGACGAGCAAGCCTCCGTCGAGGATGGGCACGGGCAGGAAGTTGAGCAGGCCGAGGTTGATGCTGATGAGGGCCATGAGCCACAGGTACTGGTCGAAGCCCTGCTCGGCGGCCACGCCCGCGACGTAGCCGATCATGATGGGCCCGCCCAGCGTCGTGAGCGGCACGCGCCCGCGCACGATCTCGATGAAGCCGTGCGCCATCGCGAGGATGATCTGACCCGTGCGCTCGATGGAGTGACCGACGGCGTAGCCGAAGCGGTTCGAGATCGGCACGGGCGCCTCGGTCTTCCACGCGAGGCGGTTGAGCGCGCCGAAGATCGGGTGATGCGCCTGCTGGCGATAGGCGTCCATCTCCTCCCGCACCTCTTGGCGGAAGGTCGCCTCGTGGCGCAGCCCGCCCGGCGAGAGCCAGGTGATGCGAAACGTCCGCTCGGGCACGGCCGCCAGGCGCTCGCGCAGCAGGTCCCAGTGCGGCAAGGGCTCGCCGTCGAGCGCGAGGATCTGATCGCCGCGACGGATCCCGATGGCGTCGGCGGGGCTGCCGGGCTCGACGGAATACACGAAGAGCTCGGCCGAGACGATGCCGGTCTCGTAGTGGCGGTGGCCGGCGCCGTCGAACACGGGCACGGGAATGACGACGGCCGAGCCCGGCTGTTGCAGCTCGACGTGCGCGAACGGCACGGCCGAGTAACCACCGCGCAAGAAGTTGAGCCGCAGGGGCGAGGCGCCCACGCGCTCGATGGCCTTCGCGAACTCGGTCCAGGTCGCGACGGGCACGCCGTTGACGGCCGTCACGAAGTCGAAGGTCTTGAGGCCCGCCTGAGCCGCGGGCGAGCTCGGGTCAAGGACACCGATCTCGGGCAAGTGGAACCGCGGCGAGACGCCGATCCAGCCGACGCGCTCCTTGAGCCGCAGCGTACCGGCGCGATCGATTTGCACGGGCGTGACGTCGCGCTCCTCGGCCTCGGTGCCGCGCCGGATGCCGAAGCGCATCGTCTTTCCGGCGTTGTCGGCGATGACGCGCTCGAGCTCCTCCCAGTACCGGACGCGCTGCCCGTCGACGGTCTCCACCTTGTCGCCCGGGAGCAGCCCCGCCTGCGCCGCGGGCAGGTCGGGCAGGACGGTGCCGATCGTCGGCGGCAGCAGCGTGCGCTGGCCCGCGTAGTGGACGAAGTAGATGAGCAGCGGCAAGAGCAGGTTGAAGATCGGCCCGGCGATGACGATCGTGTAGCGCTGCCACAGCGGCTTGGCCGCGAGCGCGCGGCGCCGATCGACGGGCGGAATCGGCTCGGAGGGATCCTCGCCGAGGAGCCGCACGTAGCCGCCGAGCGGCACGAGCGAGAGCTGGTACTCGGTCTCGCCGCGCTGAAAGCCGAACAGGCGCGGACCGAACCCGAGCGAGAAGCGCAGCACCTTGACGTCGAAGAACTTCGCGAAGACGAAGTGGCCGAGCTCGTGGACGAGGATGAGCACGCCCAGCAACGCGACGACGGCGGCCGCCCAAAGCAGCAGATTCACGCGCGCACCGGCCGCGTCATGACCGCTCCCTCATACCACTTCCCCGCCCGGATCCGGCGCGCCGGCTTCGTAGGAAGTGAGGGCGGCGGCGCGCGACCGCGCCTCGTCGGGCGGCAGCCGGCCGTCCTTCCAGAGGGCATCCTCGATGGCGGCCAGCAGCGGCGCCGTCGTGGGCGCGCTCTCGGCCGAGATCCCGACGACCGGCCGCCCGCCGTCGACGCGCGCGGCGCGCAGGAGTCCTTCCCACTCCTCCTCGGGCACGAGGTCCATCTTGTTGAGCACCATGAGGCGCGGCGTCTCGGCCAGGCCGAGGTCGGCCAGGATCGTCTCGACCGCGCCCGTCTGCTGCTCTCGGGCGGGATCCGCCGCGTCGACGACGTGCAAGAGCAGGTCGGCCTCGTCGAGCTCCTCGAGCGTCGCGCGGAAGGCCTGCGCGAGATCGCGCGGCAGATCCCGGATGAACCCGACGGTGTCGGCGATGATGATCTCGCGCTCGGTGGGAAAGCGCAGGCGGCGCGTCGTCGGGTCGAGCGTCGCGAAGAGCCTGTCCTCGGCGAGGACGTCGCTCCGCGTGAGCGTGTTGAGCAGCGTCGACTTGCCGGCGTTCGTATATCCGACGATGGCCACGATGGGCAGACCGCGGCGCGCGCGCCGCGCGGCGGCCCGCGCGCTGCTCGCCGAAGCGGTCGATCTCCTTCTCGAGGCGGTGGATGCGCTCGCGCGCGCTGCGGCGGTTCTCCTCGAGCTTCGTCTCGCCCGGACCGCGCCCCCCGATGCCGCCCGTGAGGCGGCTCATCATCGTGTTCTTCTCGTGCAGGCGCGGCAGCCGGTAGCGCAGCTGCGCGAGCTCGACCTGCAGCTTGCCGTCACGGCTCTTCGCCCGCTGGGCAAAGATGTCGAGGATGAGCATCGTCCGATCGATGACCTTAAGGTCGGTGAAGTCGGCGATGGCGTGAGCCTGTCCAGGCGTCAGATCGGGATCGAAGATCAACATGTTGGCGTCGAGCTGCATGGCGCGAATGAGGATCTCCTCGAGCTTGCCGCGCCCAACGAGGTACTTGGGATCCGGCTCGGTCCGCCGCTGCTCGAGCACGCCCATGACGCCCACGC